>JAJCYL010000372.1 GCA_029262955.1 Cytophagales bacterium
TGAGGTGACCTTATTCCAAGCTCTGAAGGTAGATCTCCTAATTGTTTTGTCGTGTCATCAGACTGATTGGCCAAGTTGATGAGTGGTGATAGAATGGTCGTTCCTGCAAACGCTGCCCCGCCTTTAAGAAGCTGACGCCTTCCGGGCATTAATGGTTTCATAAGGTTGAATGTAGGTTATTGTTAAAACCTTAATCCACGACCAATTAGTTCAACTATTGATGATTATTAGAATCCACGAGCTTCCCAATTAGTACGGTCATAAAACAAACAACCAAAACCGGAATGAAAGACTCAAATCCAAAACTCCACTCGGTTGGAATCAATCCATAATAAAATGCCAAGAGCGTTGCTTCTCCTATCAAAATAGACAAAATACCCCATACTGGGTTGAGACCGCCAAACCTTAAAATGATTAGTGTTGTCGGAAAAAGAACAGCCAATCCAGCAAAGGCCAATTTGCCCATGTCGAAGATCGTATCGAATGGCTGGTAGGCAATGCCTAATCCAACGATAGCAAAGAATAGCACCCAAACCCGGCCAATGTTTACTTGTCTTTTAAGGCTCACTTCTTTACTTGAACGATCGATGTTAAAGTCTCTTGTGGCGATTGTACTTAAGGCAAGTAGTTGAGAATCCAACGTTGACATAAAAGCAGCAATGGCTCCCGTCATAACCAGGGTAGCAAACCACGGGCTGCTGTGTTCTAAGAGCATCATTGGTAAAATCTGATCAGCTTCTTTGCCCTCAAGGCCTGGAAAGGTAATGTGACCCAACACTCCAATGATCACGGGCAAAATCCCAATGATCAGGGGAATAAAAGCGTATAATAAGGCGGACTGTTTTAAATTTTTTAGATCCTTGGCAATGTAGAATCGCATGAATAGTTGCGGAAACATTGGAATACAAAAGAACCAAAAGATGAGAAAACTAAACCATTTCTTTGGGTCATAGAACCCGCCTCGCCCTTCACGATCAAATAATTCTGGTTGAATCTCAAATGCCTGCAAATTAGCTAAGGTTAATCCGCCCAGACTTTCACTAATTCCTACAACGGCAGCAATCATCAAGACCACCATGATGATGCCTTGCTTGACATCGGTTTTGGCCACGCTACTCATACCACCGAGGAGTACATAAATAACGGTGACTGCTGTCAAAATAGCAGCTCCGGTGAAGTAGGTAATTTCGCCATTGGTGATGCTCTCAAGTATATATCCGGCACCAACTATTTGTAGAGCCAGATAGGGAAAAGTGAAGAGGATCATCACCACCGCATAGATGATGCTTAGCGTTCGACTTTTGGTCTGATCATATATTAATTCGGATGGCGTGATGTAGCCTTTTTCTTTGCCCAGGGCCCAGACTTTAGAACCAATCACGAAAAACGACAGGCAGGCCAGGCTTGTGCCGAGTGCCATAATGGTATAGTAGGCATAACCAATTCGGTAGGCTTCACCTGCAAAACCAAGAAAGTAGAATGCACTGAAATTGGTAGCCAGGATGGTGAAGAATAAAGAGACTGTTTTAAGATTGCGGTTTGCAAGGAAGTAACCTTCAGGGGTATTGGTTTTACGATCACCGACCAGACTGCCGAGGAATGTAATACTGATGTAGGCAATAAGAATGAGATAGACCAAATCCTATTTCCAGTAATTTTTTTGAAAACGAAGGAATTCCAGCACCAGCAAAAGGTGCAATCCTACGAACCACCCCAGCCAGTTTGGCAAGCCCAACCATGCAGGACCCGTATCCCAATTGAAAAAGAAGTAATCCTGCGTCAGGATGAAAATGATCACGAAGGTTAAGATCCAGCGTAGGCGACTGTTCATGCTACTAAATTTAGCTAAGCGAATCTAAAACTATAAGATGGTTTAATTCAACCATTTAATTCAACCGGCTGATTAAGGTCATAAGAAGAGGTGATCCAGGTTTGTTGAAAGGAGAGATCCATTCACTAATTATGAGGTGATCAAAATCATCCATTATGTCGCAAGAAACGAAAGTATCACAGGTAATGACAGATGAAGTGGTTGTTGCCGAATTGACCAATACCATAAAGCAAGTCCAGGATCTATTTGTTGAATATGACATGCATCACTTGCCGGTTGTAGATAATGATAAAGTGATCGGCATCATTAGCCAAACTGATTTACTGAATTGCTATGATAAGCTCCTGGAGTCAGGTAAAACCGTAAGTACAGACAATCTTAATTCGACTTTCTCTGTAGAGCAAGTCATGACACCAAAGCCTATCAGCGTTGCACCAGTAACTACATTAAAAACCGCGGCTGAAATGATGGCCGAACAACACTGTCATTCATTACCAGTTGTCGAGCATGGAAAGATTGCCGGTATTTTAACTGCGAGAGATATCGTAAAGTATGTGGGTGGAATGGAAGAATAGTCGCTGGCTCAAAGTGTTTATCGCCCAAGATTGATCTTGTCCAGCTTGGCATGTAAATAAATTATAAGTTTCTGGTTTTCGAGGTCTTTCCGGACCTTCTCATACATCTGTTAAAACTAACCTTCCTCTTAGCTATCAGTCCCATGCCAGTTGGGTTTTGGAGTACTGAAACATCATACGTTGGTTCAACATTTATTAAGTTTGTAAAGGAAGAATGGTCAGCTTTATGAGATTATTGAAAATTTCGGGTATTGTCATTGGAGGGCTATTGGGGATTTTCATTATCGGAGAATGGTTTTTACCCTCTACAACTGAGATTGAAAGGTCTATTTCAATAAATGCAAGGCCCAGTGTGATATTTCACGAGGTCAACAATCCATGAAATTTTAAAAAATGGTCACCCTGGGCAAATCTGGACCCAAAGACTACCTATACTTTTTCGGGACCAAAGGAGGGAGTAAGGGCAAAAATGAGTTGGTATAGTGATCATGAAGATGTCGGAACTGGAACTCAGCGAATTGTAGAGAGTGTCAAAGATGAGTTAGTCGTTACAAAATTGGAATATGGTGGTTTTGAGGGTGATTTCCAGGCAACTTTTAAATTGGAGCCAGAGGGTGATAAAACCCGGGTTACCTGGACATATGACGCTGACATGGAGGGTAATACCCTTGCTCGATTTTTCGGTTTATTTATGGATGATATGCTGGGCCCTTTCTATGAAGAAGGCCTTCGGAATTTAAAGCATGTGGTGGAATCAAAACCTATTGATACTATAGTTATTGAGGAGTTGGAGATGGAACCAATGATTTTCCTCGGTATAGGACGATATGTCACCTGGGAGGATTTCGCCAAAATTATGGGAATAATGGATTCCTATGACAGCACGATTAAGGCCTATATGATTGAACATGGAATTGATTCAAACGGATTGCCATTTGCAAGGTACTCCAACTACGAATCTTATTCTGGTGTCCATTTACTATACTGCATTCCAATTGCCAGGGAAGTTGAAGTCATTGATGATCTCATTGAACTGCACAAAATAGGGGAACGAAAAGCCATCAAGACCACATATTATGGTGGATATCTTAGCATGGATCCCAGCTATGATATGATGGAGATTTACTTAACCGAAAAGGGTTATACCATGCTAGATGAATCCATACAGGTATTTGAGCGCAATTATAAACAAGAGTCCGATACAGCTAAGTGGAAAACCATAATCTACATTCCCTGGGAGTGAAAGTCCCTGAATCAGGGGATATTTAACTTCGTTCGATTGACGTCTATAGCCAAACTGAATACATTGATAAATGAGAAAACTTTATTTCTCATGAAATTTTTAAGGGCGACGAGTAAGTAGTTTCTAAGCATAATTGTCTGAATCAGGATTTGCGGGATTAATGGATTTATGGGATTTGGAGTTCTTGCCAAACAGACGTTTTGTTTCAAGACTTTTGGCTCCAAAATTGATTAATGGACCTCTGTTTAAATTGTAAGCAGTCAGGTAATTTCAACCTCAATTCCTTCATAGTAGATGGGTATTTCTTCCTCTCTGGCAAATCCCAATCCATCTTTTTCTAACTCAATTGCCAGACATCTTTGATAAATCACTTCTTGAAAGCCATTACCTAGGGTGTTATGCACTTTCATCGCACATCCGATTATTCTGTAAGTGAGTTTATCATCTATTGGTTCTTTCATTTCTTAATCCTGTTCATCCATTAATCCAGTAAATCCTGATTCAGACAACTATTCGTATCTCAAACACTCACTTGGATTCAATCGGGCCACATAAAATA
Source organism: Cytophagales bacterium (assembly GCA_029262955.1). GTDB lineage: Bacteria > Bacteroidota > Bacteroidia > Cytophagales > Cyclobacteriaceae > JAJCYL01. The sequence continues at coordinate 4,209 of JAJCYL010000372.1, forward strand.
CCCTTGACATATTCTTTCCTCTCAGGGTCTCCTGAAAGGGACCCTGAAGGAAGAGTATTCTCTTAGGAAGACCCTTAGCGAGCTGTACTTCGAGACATAGCATTTTCACAAAACGTATAAATGAGATGACAGACATTGAAGAGTTACTCAGCTTTTAGTATTTAAGTTCATCCATTCTCTAATGGAGTGGGCTGGTTTTTCATTCACTGCTTTCTTGTCCATTTTCTTTTGAGCATTAACGATAGCTTTGCTCACCATTGGGTGTTCAATGGATTCATTTTCCTTCAAGCCTAATTTCCCCATCAGACTCCTTATTCTGTCACCTCCAAACAGTTCAAAAAAGGGATTATCCAAAGCACAGAAAACAATTATTTCATTCTTGTTGAGGTTTTTAAGGTTCTCTTCCCTTATAGACATGGGGTGAATTTCAGCCGCTATTAGGAGATGATCCCCTTCCGGCAACTGGCTTCTATTTTTAATCTCCCAGGACTTTGAAAGTAATAATAGACCGCCGTTCGGTCCGATCTGTTCCTCATAATCGATACCTGCTTTTATCAGCAATTGTACCAATTCACCGTAGGTCTGATCAAAATGTGCAACAAGGTGTATTCTTTTTTCAGAATTAACCTGCTCAATTATGTAATCCATTAGTTGCCGGTATTTGGCAATTTTGGTGAGGTATACCTTATACCTCACCTTGCTTTGAGGCTTTGATCCTAGAAGATTAAACATGAGGGTCTTGTAAATACAGTACTTTACTTTATCGGAGTTTAGATCAAAATATGAAAATAATTCTTTTGTTCACAACATTCCAATGTTTCAATCTACCACCACACATCATATTTTAACAAGATTTTTGATATCAAATTCTCGTTCATATATCTTGGTTACCCTAATCCAAATTATTGATATGGCAGTACGAGGTTCATTTAGCAGTCGAGCAGGATTTATTTTAGCGGCCGCGGGGTCTGCGGTAGGACTGGGAAACATATGGAAATTTCCGTTTGAAGTTGGGTTGGGAGGCGGAGCGGCTTTCGTAGTGATGTACCTTGGCTTTGCGTTCATATTATGCTTTCCGGTGATGGTGACTGAGATTGCCATTGGTCGAAAGACTGGCAAAAATCCCATCGGGGCCTTTGGAGCCCTTGGATATGCCAAGTGGAGTATTGTTGGAAAGATAGGTACGTTCGCTGGTATGCTCATCTTGTCCTATTACAATGTCATTGCCGGATGGGCTCTCGGCTATCTGGTTGAGATGTTGATGGGGAATTTTGACATAGGGAATAATTTTAGTGCCTTCACTACCAACATGGTAAAGGTTGTGTTTTATACGGTGACCTTTATGTCCATTACCAGCTATGTCGTGGGTAAAGGAGTAGCTGGTGGAATTGAAAAGGTGGCTAAAATCCTGATGCCTACCCTAATTATTATGATTGTAAGCCTGGCTGCTTATGCATTCACCTTACCACATGCCATGAAAGGGCTTGAATTTTACTTGATTCCAGAGTTCGATGAAATAACGGCGGCAACTGTTGGAGGAGCGTTGAGGCAGGCATTTTTCTCATTATCGCTAGGAATGGGAACCATGATTGCATACGGAAGCTATTTATCTAAAAAGGAAAACATCGTTACTGCCACAGCTCTTGTGACCTTGACTGATGTGATCATAGCCTTTATTGCCGGGCTGATGATTTTCCCATTTGTTGCTTTTAACAATGGTGGCGACATGAACAATCTCGTATCGGGCCCCGGATTGTTATTTGTGAATTTACCTGGAGCCTTTGAGAGCATGGGTCCTACCGTTGGTGTAGTCGTTGGTTCATTCTTCTTCCTCCTTATTGCTTTTGCAGCACTTACTTCTACCGTTTCGCTTCTAGAGGTACCTGTGTGTTATGTAGTGGATGAAATGAAAATTATAAGAAGTAAGGCTGTTTGGTATGTTTCCGGAATAATATACATAATTGGCATTCCTTCATTATTGGGTTTTGGTGTTTCCGATTTCTTTACAAACAGTATTGTTCTTCCTGCCTCAACAGATTTCTTGTCTTTTGCAGCCAGTATCGCTGATACACTATTGCTATTTGGTGGATTTTGCATAGTGACTTTTGCTGCGTATGTGTGGAAAAAGGAGAATCTTGTAGAAGAGATTAAAAATGGTTATGAAGATTATGAAGGAAGTATTGCTCACAAGTTCCTGAACATTACCATTAGCTATATATGTCCGGTATTGTTGGCCACTCTTTTTATTATTGTAGTATTAAGCCATTTCTTCGGGATCAGTCTAATTTAATCTGTTTATTAATTTTGTGGCAGAGTTTTATGCCAAAATATGGAAGACCAGCAAACCTATAAAGGCTCTCTAAGAGAACATGTTCACCGAATAATTTTTGGAACGGATACGCCGGCTGGTAAGCTATTTGATGTAGTTGTGCTCTATGCAATACTCGCTAGTGTTTTGGCAGTGATGCTTGAGAGCGTGCAAAATATTGAAGATGCCTTTGGGGAATATTTGAAGATTATTGAATGGTTATTCACCATATTATTCACGATTGAATACATAGCCAGATTGTACGTAAGTGACAAACCATTAAAATATGCATTCAGCTTTTTAGGGTTGATCGATCTTTTTTCAATTATTCCCACTTACCTCACTTTATTCGTCTCCGGAACTCATTTTTTAGTAGTAATAAGAACAGTTAGGCTCCTACGGGTGTTTAGGATTCTTAAATTGACTCGTTACCTAAGCGAGGCCAAAGTGTTGGGTGATGCCTTAAAAGCAAGCCGGTACAAAATCCTTGTTTTCATGTTGTCCGTTTTTAGCTTTCAAATCATCTCAGGTACTCTGATGTACTTGATTGAAGGAGCAGAAAATGGGTTTACGAGTATCCCAAGAAGCATCTATTGGGCTATCGTCACATTGACTACAGTTGGGTACGGAGACATAGCCCCAACTACAGTTCTTGGTCAGGCCTTTGCCTCAATTTTGATGATTGTGGGTTATTCAATTCTTGCAGTACCCACAGGTATTGTTACGTCTGAGATAACTAAAGAGCACCTTAAAGGAAAGAGATTTAAGGCCTGTGACAATTGTGATTTGGACGAGCATGAGAGAGATGCAGTTCACTGTAAAAGGTGTGGTACCGAACTCAATTGGCATGCATACGGAGGAAAACCTGACTATGGTGATTCGTCGTCGAAATAATCATGGATTCTCATAAACTCATTTCCTATTGCAACAGCTCGTGAAATCGAAATCCATGAATCAATATTCAGAGTTCGAAGGGTTTGCGTGTTTATCATTTCAAGCTATCTTTACCCTTTATTTAGAACTAATCTAAATAAGCAACAATAAGAATGGATCCCATAAAAGTTGTAATTGCCGATTCTCAGGATTTAACCCGCTTTGGGTTGAGATATCTCATTTCCGGTGAAAAGCAGTTGTTGCTGAGTGGAGAAGTTAAAAACTCCAAGGATGCCATTAATAGTTGCCGAGAGAACACTCCTGAAGTATTAATCCTTGATTACGAAAAAACCGAAGGATTTACAATTGATGAAATTGGCAAACTGAAAAGCGCCTCTCCGGGGACTAATATTCTGGTAATCTCATCAGATGAAGACCGAAATACCATCCATTCTATCCTGGAAAAGGGAGTTAACAGTTTTCTTACGAAGGATTGTGATGAGACAGAAGTAAGAAATGCCATTTATGCCACAGCCAAAGGCGAAAAATTTTTCTGTGGTAAAATATTAGATATCATTTTCGAAAAGCATTATTCCAAAGAAGACGTGAATAGCTGCGAGCCCACGGAACTCACTACCCGAGAACTGGAAATTGTCAAATTGATAACCGAGGGTAATTCTACCAAGGAAATTGCTGATCAATTGTGTTTGAGTCACCACACCATTTATACCCACAAAAAAAATGTGATGAAAAAACTTGGAATCAAGTCTACCTCTGAGTTAATCCTATATTCCGTCAATACCGGTTTAATCAAGTCGAGTAAGTAGAGACCTACCTAAAATTGGGTAGCCTATACCCAATTTTCTTGAGTCTTAAAATCCCGATTTAAGGTATTGTCCTGTGAGGGAGTCAGACCTACTTTTGAACCTTATTTATAATCAGTCTAAATAAGGATAGATCAAAATGTCTCCCATAAAAATATTCATAATATTCTTCCTCTTCTTCAGTAGCCCGCTTTTTGCACAGGAAGGTTTGATTTCAGGCATCATCAATTCAAGCAACAATCAGCCGTTGTCCGGTGTGAATGTTTACCTAAAGGATACCAAGTTAGGTACTGCAACTAATGGGGCTGGAAAATTCATACTCAAAGGTGTACCAGTTGGCGATTATCAGCTAATTGTTTCCAGTGTTGGTTACGAGAGGACATCACAGAAAATATCTTTAAGAGATAATGAACAACTTAACCTATCGGTGAATATGAAGGAATTAGTTGTGACTTTACCAGGTGTTGTAATTGAAAGAGTTACCATGACAGGTGGGAATGCTGGCGTTATGGATCTTCCTGGTTCTGCACATTACATTTCTCCCAAGGAAATGGACAAATTCAACTATAACGACATCAATAGAACTTTGAGAACAATACCGGGGATCAATATTCAGGAAGAAGATGGATTTGGGCTCCGACCAAATATTGGTATGAGAGGAACTGGTGTGGAGAGAAGCTCAAAGATTACTGTGATGGAAGATGGTATTTTAATGGCTCCTGCCCCATATGCAGCTCCGGCCGCTTATTATTTTCCGACTGTTGGACGTATGAACGCTATAGAAGTAGCCAAAGGATCAACACAAATTAAATATGGACCATTTACTACCGGTGGAGCTATTAACTTTATTTCAACGCAGATACCAACGACTTTATCCGGTAACGTGAATCTTTATGCCGGTAGCTTCGGAACAAGAACTGTAGGAGCTCATGTAGGAAACTCTTATGACAATTTCGGATTTTTGGTGGAGACATTTCAATCAGCAGCTGATGGATTTAAGGAGCTTGACAGTGGAGGTGATACCGGTTATGATAAAAAGGACTACCTGGCTAAAGTGAGAGTCAATACAAATTCAATGGCACCAGTTTATCAGTCATTAACATTCAAAATAGGCCAGACTGATGAGACTTCAGACGAAACTTATCTCGGACTAACATCTGATGACTTTAATGAGAATCCACTAAGAAGATATGCGGGCTCACAAGTTGATCAGATGAATACTGAACAAAATCAGTTCTCGTTGACCCACATCATTCGTCCGGTGAGTTTTATGGATATTACCACCACTGCTTACCGCAATGAGTTCAAAAGAAATTGGTACAAATTGGATAAAGTAAGAAGTGAGCAAGATGGTTCGTCAATAGGTATTTCAAGCATCCTTGACGACCCTCAGACTTATTCAGCCGAATTTGGAATAATCACGGGGACCACCAGCCTAAATGAGAACGCACTTTTAGTAAAAGCTAATAATCGGGAATATTTCTCCCAGGGTATCCAAACGCTGGTTGGATTTCAGTTTGAAACATCAGCAATTTCACATGATATAGAAGTCGGTGTTAGAGTGCATAAAGACCAGGTAGATCGCTTTCAGTGGGTTGATGAATACAGCATGAACGATGGAGTGATGGAATTAACTCAAAGCGGTACTCCCGGAACAGAAAGTAACCGGGTTACAACTGCCAACGCCGTCGCTGCTCATTTGCAGTATAAGTTGAGTGCTGGCAAATTAACTGCTATTCCAGGTGTAAGGTATGAGAATATCAAACTTGAACGCTTGAATTATGGAATTGAAGACCCTGATAGAAATGGGACGGATCTATCGACCAGGAGCAACCATGTTGGTGTTGTCATACCCGGTATTGGCGTGAATTATCAATTTAATGAACAATTCAGTACGTTTGGTGGAATCCATCGAGGGTTTTCACCTCCAAGCTCTAGTGAAGACACCAAAGCCGAAAAAAGCATCAACTACGAGTTGGGTACCCGTTTTAGTTGGTTCGGTTGGTCCGGTCAGGCGGTATTGTTCTTCAATGATTATAGCAACCTCTTAGGAAGTGACCTGGCGGCAGCCGGAGGTGCAGGAAGTAATGATTTATTCAATGGTGGTGATGTGAATGCAATGGGACTTGAATTACAGCTCAATTATGATGTGCTTTCAAAGTATGAAACCAAATGGAGTCTGCCTTTAATGTTAACCTACACTTATACGGATGCTGAGTTTAGAAATAGTTTTGAAAGTGAGTTTGAAGGCTGGGGAGTAGTAACCGAGGGAGATAATTTGCCTTATTTAGCCAAAAATCAATTCTCTTTATCAGCTGGACTGGAAAGTGACAAACTACGGGTAAATCTGAGTACCAAATACATGGATGAAATGAGAACAGTAGCTGGTCATGGGGATATTTTACCCGGGTTTAAAACGGATCAATCTTTAGTATTTGATTTGAGCACTGAGTACTCTATTTCTCGTGAAGTGAGTCTTTTTGGTAGCATTAAAAACTTAACCGATCAGTCTTACATTGTTTCCCGAAGACCCGCTGGTTTGAGACCTGGGATGCCAAGATCATTTACTATCGGGATGAAAGCCCAATTTTAGTTTATAGTTCCCGCGTAAAATATCTCCTACATTGGGTAGCTTTTAAAGCAACATTCTCTATATTTAATTAGAGACAGAATGAGGCTGGGATATGGATTTCATCACTTTTTTTGAACTACCCTTAGA
>JAJCYL010000373.1 GCA_029262955.1 Cytophagales bacterium
TGATCTCTGGAACATAGCAGCAAATATGGCAATTTTGGTTATTGCCATATTTAGTGTGCCATTTGTACATGTGGCAGCCACGAGTGAGAGGTTTGCTGATGTTTGGCAGTGGTCTTCAATTGGCTTGATTTATACAGTCACACTTATTTATATGATGTCTTATGTGTATTACTTCAGACACAATTCTGTTAGACGTTCAATAATTGACATCATACGAGATTTTCCTTCTTTTGCATTTCTATTTACTGGTTTAACACTACACCAGAATATTGCAATTATTGATGGGATTAGAGGGAAAACAACACCCTTTGTAAGAACTCCAAAATACAGTATCAAGGAAGGAGGAGGCTCATGGACTGGTGCAAAATATCAACCCACAAGAGTGGCACTCTCAACTTATTTAGAACTGGTACTGGCAGTATTTTTCGCATTTGGTGTTTATCTGGACTTCAAATATGCCCTATACGGGTTTGTTCCATGGCATTTGCTTCTTGCTATAGGGGCGGCTTATACATTTTGGCTTACTGTCAGTCAGGATAAGATGAAATCTGTAAAGAAAATGGACAAGGAGCCTGAACTAGTGAAAGCCGCATAAAATAAGTACCTATGCTTTCTGGTAAAAAGGTAGTCGTCATATTGCCTGCCTACAATGCTGAAAAGACGCTAGAAAAAACCATCGAAGCAGTTCCTGAGGGATGTGTAGATGATTTCATTCTGGTCGATGATTACAGTACCGACAAAACCTTTGATATAGCTCAGAAGTTGGGGATAAAAGCTTTTCGGCATGACGCAAACCGCGGATATGGCGGGAACCAAAAGACCTGTTATACCGAGGCGCTCAAATTGAACGCGGATATTATAATTATGCTTCATCCTGATTATCAGTATGAACCTAAATTAATTCCTGTAATGGCTTCGATGATTGGTTCTGGCATTTATGATGTGGTTTTGGCATCAAGAATTCTAGGGAAGGGAGCGTTAAAAGGAGGAATGCCTCTTTATAAGTATATAGCCAATAGAGTGCTGACCTTAATTGAGAATTGGTTATTGGGCTTAAAGTTAAGTGAATATCATACTGGTTATCGGGCTTTTTCGGGAGAGGCTGTGAAAGCAATTAAGTATGAGCTCAACAGTGACGATTTTGTTTTTGACAACCAAATGATTGCACAGTTGCATTATAAAAAGTTTCGTTTTGGAGAGATAAGCTGCCCGGCAAAATACTTCCCGGAAGCTTCATCGATTAATTTTTCCAGGTCAATGAAGTACGGATGCGGTGTCTTAATGACGGCAATGGAATACAGATTGGCTAAATGGGGAGTTAATTATAAATATCTTTCTTAGTCACTCCCATATTCACTTTGAATGCATACACTGTGACAGCCGCAAAGGATAGAAAATAGATTACTATTCTTAAGATATCTCCTTTGCCGTCTCTAAGGTAATCTAAAAGCCAGGTCCAAATAGTGAAATACTCAAACGCCAGTATGGTAGTTCCATATACCAATCCACCAAACACTACGCTCACTGCTAATCCTATCCAAAGGATATGCCTGACCATCGGTGAAAGTTTTTCGTAAGCAAGTGCTGTTAATACGCCAAACAGAGGCAAGATCACACTTAAATACCTTGGGCCAGGTGTTGAACCACCGTGCCAACCTGTAAAAGCCGCATTCATAATTAACAGGAGAATAAACGTTACTATCGCAACACTAAAGAGAGCCCTTTGTTGGTTGTCAAATCTCTTTTGCCACAAATAATATAAACCCACTCCTATTATTACCAAAACCCAAGGTTGGGTGAAAAGCAATCCACGCTCATCTCCAAATAACAGGACTAACATGAAGTATGGAATTGGAATAAAATGAAATTGGCGAGCAATTGAGTCACCTCCAAATTTTGGATTCTGGTACATGTTGGGTAGTGAAAAAGGGCCTCCGAAGCTGGTCCAATGATACCATAACCACAAAATTCCAGGAAAAATCCCCCCGATGATAATATTGACAAGAACTTGGCTTTTGAGCTGTTTGGTTTGAGATAAGTAGATTATTAAACCGGGGATAAACAAACCCACACTATAGTCAGAGAGAATGGCAAGCCCTAATAACAAACCGCTTAAAATCCATTTTTTATATAGAATACATAGAATAAGACCAAGTACCAGACATGCCGCGAATGAATGTCCAAACCATGTGGTCATGAGAAGAGATGCTGTATTACCAAAAAGGATTGCTACTGTCATGAAAGTTATGGCAATTGGGCTCACTCCGGTGTTATACAAATATCGGGCTATGAAAAAAACCAATAAACACATTGGGATTACCTGGAATAGCAAAGGGAGAAGGACCTTATGTTCATACCCAAGGGTTTCTTTTCGCCGGTAGTCTTTTTCAAATTTTTTATCTACCAATAGTTTGATGTGATCAATGAGCCAGAAAACCGGGAATCCCACTAACATAGGCCCTGGAGCCTTATTGGAGTAATAATGACCGTTTTCAGCCTGAGACCAGTCCATGGACCATTTGACCTCATCAATTTGAAATGTTCCTTCCATACTCATGGCACGCATGGCTGCATACCTGCTTAATGCATTTATGTCGCCGTCCTGGTAATACTTGATGTTCAGAAATAAACATAACAGTATCCAGGGCAGGACAATAGAAACAATGATCTGATTCTTATTAATGAAGGCCTTGATCATTAATTCTTATTAAAGAGTGTTAGAAGAGGTTTATTCGTGATGTGCCATTTAACACTGGTGAGTATTTGGAAGTTATTGACATCTAAATTTTCGTAGAAATGCCAATTCATCCTTCTTGAATAAATGAATTTACCTGAGAACTCATAATTTCTAAAGAAATGAACGGATTCAATTCCAAAATTCCACTCTACATCATGTCTTTGAAATTGACCTGTCGGGCCATATCTCCTCCAGAAATAATTATCATTAAATCGAATTTTTTGAATGGAAAAGCCAAGTTTTCCTTTGCTATTATACTTATCCAATCGTATGATTTGACTTTTTGATCCAGGTCCGATTGGTGCTCCAAGAAGAAAGCCTTCATGGGTGAAACCTTGCCTGATGACCGAGTGTGTGTATATGTCTCCGGAGTCTCTAATTTCTCTAGTTCTTGTAGTTGCCAAGGTAGTATGCTCGAACAAGAATTTAAATTCCCCACCGGGGGAATTAAAGGTTTTTTGAAGTCCTAGGGAAAATACGCTGCCATGCTCGGGTTCCTGGACTAAGTCCTTAAAATTCAACCAGAAATCATTTCGTACCCACTCGAAATAAAACTCCGCGCCAGCTTGTTCAAAAATCCATCGCAAGTCCATAGAAATATACTGATCGGTATCGTCATTAATAAGGCCCCCGGTGGGACCTACTGATGAAGTAGGATCGAGGTTTTTAAGTGAGAGGAATGCATCTCCTAACGCTAAACCACCACTGGGCCAATCTTTGTAGAGTATTCTTCCAAGACCTATGGAAAAGCCTTTTAGAAAACCTGAAAAACTCGGTCGATAGCCAAAGGACAACCCCGAAATAAATCTTTTTTCACTCGAAGGAATCTCTTCAAAAAAATCAGATTCGTTTAGCTTTCCCCAAAAAGAATTAATTTCAAAATCCCCATATTTGGTCCGTATTGGTTTTGAGGTGCCAATATTTAAGTGGACAAATCCAGGAGCTGTATTGCTCATCATAATAGGATTCAAAACACTCGGACCCCACCACATATTTTCATTTCCGAACTTGACTTTTAAAGCTCCAAGTTCAACTGATATGTTACTTTGCCCCCAATCAAATTCTGAAAATGAACCAAAACCAAAAATTTGCACCCAGTCAATTTGATTTGACAACTGATAATTCAAATTATTTTGCCTTGGACTGAGTCCAGTTTGTCCTGGAGATTGAGTCTTGAAAAATTTATTTTGACTATGATAAAAGTTGGGGTATAAGATCCCCGAAACAGGACCCCACTTCAATTTAATTCCAGCATTAAGACCTATGGTGGATCCTCTTCCGCTCCATAGAGGGCCATCGTTATACGACCTTGAATACTTGGAATTATAAGTATAATCCATGCGAGGGCTCAAAGCATATATATTCAACCCCTTTTGTTTTTGATTTTTGTAGTACTTGAGCTGCTCTTTCCAAATTCCAAGACTATCATCGGGGATAGTATCATGGGTCCAAATTTCTAACTGATTCGAATTAAATATGATTGGGTTGTTTACTGGCTTGCCTTGAGTTTCTAAAACTCTGGAGTAGTCTTTCATATAGTCATTCACGGTGATAACTCCCTGACCAAACACCAACTGAGCACTGATTGACGTTACTATAAAAACAAGAATTTTTCTCATGATTTACTTGAATTTTGCAATTATAAAGGATAGTGATGATGAAAGACTTATATCATTATTCAATTAATCAAAAAGTTTAGGCTTCAGTAGTTAAAATAAGTCAAATGTGATCAACAAGACATTGTGCTTTCAAAATTCGATACTACTTATTGGTATCTCACTCGATATTCTTAGTTTTAGCCATTGAGTAAACTAACTCTTCACCGTTGAGTAAACTGACTCTTCAATAACAATATGGACCTACCAATTACTCCCTTCATTAAGTACATATATCCTTTCCTGATTGCGCTGATTGTTATTGAATATCTGCGAGCAAGAGATCTATACGATCTAAAAGAATCGGCTGCAAGTATGGTTATTGCGATTGTAGCTACCATGATTGCAACTGTCACTAAAGTCTATGCTTTAGGAGTTTTTATATTGATTTTTGAGACCTTTCGTGATTTTAGATTGCAATACTTTGGTTTTGAATCATTTGGTTGGGCCTGGTATGTCTGGATA
>JAJCYL010000374.1 GCA_029262955.1 Cytophagales bacterium
CAAAATTCTCCCTGATAGAATCTCTAAGGTGCTCCTCAACGCAATTCATTTCCATTGGAGGCAGGAAATGCCCATCAGGAAGTTGTTTTAAACCTTCATTTTGGCCACTAACACCAATATATTTTTCGACATAGTCATACCAGGGGGCTATGTCCTTATATCTGACCGGCCAGTCTATACCGAATCCATCTTTTGCGTTGGCCTCAAAATCGATGTCACTTAGCCGGTAACTTTGGCGGGCCCAAATAATACTCTTTCCACCGGTATGAAAACCTTTCAACCATCGAAAAGGCTTGTCTTCGGGATGGGTATAAGGGAATTTTTTGTCGCTGGCAAAGAAGTGTTTGGTAGATTCATTGAAAGCATAGACTCCTTGTTGAATGGGGTATTCTTCTTTGGTTTCCGGACTAAGTTCCTTACGATATTTAAACTCCCAGGGTGCCTGGTTAGTGGTGGGATAGTCTTTGATATGCTCCACTTGTCGACCTCTTTCAAGGACAAGCGTTTTTAGCCCTTTTTCACTCAGCTCTTTAGCCGCCCAGCCACCAGACATTCCTGAGCCAATGACAATGGCATCATATCGTTGTGTTTGCTTTTTCATGAATTAGCGGTTTCCAACCAGTAATTTTTCATTTTCATCAATGGTGATGCACCCTTCATACTTTCCGGGAACGGGTTTGTAATTCATGCTTTTCATTCCCACTTCAGAGGTGAAGAAGGCCCACAAGACTAACTCCTTAAAAGATTTGAAAAACGATTTCCTCGCCGAAGTGCTTTCTAAATCTGACATGTATTGGATTTGGGTTTCGGCTTCAAGTTCAAGAAATGATTTTTGATATTGTTGCTGGCATTTAGTCATGAAGTCGTTCAGGCCGGTTTCAAGTTCTACTCGTTCTTCTTCCTCAAAATAGCTGGCAAAGAGTAAATCAATATAGGGAGCCACTCCTGCATCAGAGGCCCCAGGAGTTTCAGTTTTAGGTAAAATCAACTCGGCCATTTTCCAGACCGTATCAAATTGATCTATACTCAGGTATGTAGGTTTATAATCCGATGGTCGGCTGACACCACAACTTTTTAATAATACCGAAATGGCGGGCAGTGATCCCAGGCCGACCAGTGTAGTGGCTGAATTCTTTAATAGCTGACGTCTTTTCATTCTTTAATAATAAATAATTTAACTTCAATCTCTATTTAATATTTGATTAGTCCCAATTGTTCAATTAAACCTGCCATCTTGAAACATCAAATCTTTCTCCTTGTCGCAATATATATGAGCTTTAACCTCCAGGCTCAGGATTATCCCTTAATCTATGAGAATGACTTTGAGGAGGCGTCATCCATTAATCACTTTGAGTTTACCGACAAAGCCGCGTGGCAAATGAGCGACAGCCTCGACAATCAATACCTTGAGCTATTTGGAAAAAGTAACTACCAGGCCAGAGTACGATCACCATTCAATATCGCAATGCTGAAAACAGTGCAACTGGGCAGTTTCATTTTGGAGGTCGATTTGAAACAAACAGGCAAGGAGTACGGGCATCGGGACATGTGTTTATTTTTTGGAATGAAGGATCCTACCAATTTTTATTATGTTCATATTGCTTCAGTAGCTGATGAAAACGCCAACAACATCTTTCTTGTAAATGATGAGCCTCGAAGAAATATAGCTAGTAAAACTACTAAAGGAACTGATTGGGGTGATGGTTGGAATAAAGTACGAATTGAGCACAATGTTGAGTCTGGAAGTATTAAGGTGTTCTTCAATAACATGAAGGAGCCAATTATGGAAGCTACTGATAATCACTTTAATGGAGGATTCATTGGATTCGGATCATTCGATGATACTGGTAGAATCGATAACATTAAGCTGTGGGGCGAAAATCTTGAAGAGACTGAAGGTTTTTTCAAATGAGTGCCGTTATTTGCGTAATAAGTAGAGAGCTAAATATAAATTCTCATTATTCAATCTTATGACCCTTCAGAGTCTCCTGAAAGGGACTCTGAAAAAATAGTGGTTACACACAGACAACATACGGAATTAAATGAGAGCTATTTCATCACTTTCACCTGTTATGAGTGGATAAATCTGTTTCACATAACTAACCTCTACAATTACTTTGAAAAATGGTTCCGCTATCTTCATCAACAAAATGCGCTATTGTTGGCTTATGTAATTATGCTAAACCATTTTCACGGAATCGTTCACCTAAAATCAGATTGTGATGCTTCATTAAACAAACTGGTGGGTAATGGCAAGCGATTCCTGTCTTATGAAATTGTAGACAGGCTAGGAAAGATGGATGCTATACCTCTTCTTAAAAAATTAAACAAAGGAGTTGATTTGAATGAGCAGTTGATCAGCTATTCAAGTTGTCATTTGACGCCAAGCAGTGTTTTAACAGGACGATTTTAGAACAGAAAATGGATTATATTCATCGCAATCCTGTTGCTGGAAAATGGAGTCTGGTCGCAGACTTTTCAGAATACCTATATTCTTCGGCTGGATATTACGAATTAGGAAATGAAATAAATGGATAACCCATTACAAAGATGTTA
>JAJCYL010000375.1 GCA_029262955.1 Cytophagales bacterium
TGTTGAGGTACACCTTTGACCGGCTGTTCCAACCGCACCAAATACAGCTCCTATTATGGTCATATTCAAATCAGCATGCTTAGAAATAATTATGGCATTGTTGCCACCAAGTTCAAGCAATGCTCTTCCGAGTCTTTTACCAAGTGCCTCCCCAACTGCTTTTCCCATTCGAGTTGATCCTGTAGCGGAAACCAGCGGAATTCTTTTGTCATTAGACATCATTTGACCGATCTCATAATTTCCAACTATTACATTTGATATGCCTTCTGGAAGATTGTTCTTTTTAAAGACTTCACAAGCAATCTTCTGACAGGCTATAGCAGATAGAGGTGTTTTTTCAGAAGGCTTCCAAATACAAACATCTCCACAGACCCATGCAATAAATGCGTTCCACGACCAGACAGCTACAGGAAAGTTGAATGCGCTTATTATGCCCACAAGTCCTAAGGGGTGCCATTGCTCATACATCCTGTGAAGAGGTCGCTCAGAATGCATGGTGAGACCATAGAGCTGACGACTCAAACCAACTGCAAAATCTGCAATGTCAATCATCTCCTGCACTTCTCCTAGTCCTTCCTGATAGGACTTGCCCATCTCGTAGGAAACCAATTTTCCGAGATCCTCTTTTTTCTCACGAAGGGCCTCTCCTATTTGGCGTACAATTTCACCTCTTTGAGGTGCAGGAATTATTCGCCATTGTTTGAATGCACCTTGTGCCGTAGTTACAATTTGGTTCCAGTCGTCAGACTTTGCAGCACCGATTGAGGCAATTACCTCTCCATCAACCGGTGATTTAATGTGATAAACCTCACCGGAGGTATTCATCCATTTTGATCCGGTGGAAGCCCCCATGTTAGTGGAGTTAATGCCTAAATTCTTTAGCGTTGCCTCAATACCAAATTGTTCCTTAATTGTCATGAGTGTTGTTTATTTGGAGTGCAAAAGTAGGTAAGATGCACACAAGCAAAAAACGTTGTGGAATTAGATTTTTGTTACTTAAATAAATGTGCTTGTCCCGCCTTTATTTTCACTTTAGTTTAGTTCGAATAAATAATGATCCATAAAATAATAAGACTATGAGAATAAGATTAACTATCGGCCTTTTAATGCTGACTTTGGTTTGCTACAGCCAAAAGACCATTATCCATTCGGGTAAATTAATTGACGGAGTGAGCGGTAATGTTCAAACTGAAAAAAGCATAGTTGTTGAAAACAACAAAATACTTAGTATAGAAAACGGATACATTAAAGCTGGCAAGAACGACAAAGTGATTGACCTTAAAGGTAAAACCGTGATGCCAGGGTTTATCGACATGCATGTACACATTGAAGGTGAGAGCAGCCCGTCAAACTACATGAAACGATTCACTGACAATCCAGCGGACATCGCATTTAATTCGACAGTATATGCTAAGAAAAACCTGATGGCTGGATTCACTACTGTAAGGGACCTTGGTGGTAGTGGAGTAAATATCGCTTTGAGGAATGCGATAAACAGGGGTACTGTAGATGGACCAAGAATCCTAACCAGTGGAAAAGGAGTTAAAATAACTGGTGGTCATGGAGACCCAACTAATGGTTATAAGTGGGATTTAATGGGCGATCCAGGACCAGATGAAGGTGTGGTTAACGGACCATGGGAAGCGCGAAAGGCCGTTCGCCAGAGAATGAAGGAAGGTTCAGACTGGATAAAAATCACCGCCACTGGAGGTGTATTAAGTGTGGCAAGAGATGGATCTGGTCCATCATTTACTGAAGAAGAGATTAGGGCAATTGTGGAAACTGCCAGTGACCTAGGTATGCAGGTGGCAGCACATGCACATGGCGCAGAAGGTATGAAAAGGGCTATTAGAGCTGGTGTTAAAACCATTGAACACGGCACCTACATGGATGAAGAGATTTTTGAGCTAATGAAGAAGCATGGCACCTATTATATCCCAACTATCATTGCGGGTGTAAGTGCGGCTGAATTGGGTGCAAAGCCAGGTTACTATCCAGAGGTTGTTGCTAAAAAGGCCAGGGAGATAGGACCGATCATTCAAGGAACTTTTGCAAATGCATATAAGGCAGGCGTCAATATTGGTTTTGGTACAGATGCGGCTGTTTATCCTCATGGAAAGAATGCCCGTGAATTTGAACTGATGGTTAATGGAGGGATGAAACCAATGGAAGCCATTCAAGCTGCAACTTCTGTCAATGCTAAAATTTTACAAATGGAAGATCAGATCGGATCACTAAAAGCCGGCACCTATGCTGACATTGTTGCAGTTGATGGAGATCCAATTCAAGATATCCGACAACTTCAGAACGTCACATTTGTTATGAAAAATGGTGAACTCTATAAGTTCGATTCTAATGCCATAGAGGCCCGATAGAAAGGACTTGTGAATATAAAAGGCCTGGCTACATACTTAGCCAGGCCTTTATTTTGTCTTGATTGCTACTCTGTCATTCCGATCATGATGAAAGGTCCCCAATAAATGGGATCGACAAATTCATCGCGAATTTCCTTCTTGGCTTCCAGAAATGACTGCCGCTTATTTCCGGTTGCCAACCATTTTTCATAGAACTTAACCATCAATTTCTGGGTAGCTTCATCCGATACTTTGAAGAGTGACATAATGATTGCTTCAGCACCTGCAACCATAAAAGCTCTTTGTAATCCCATTACACCCTCGCCAGCCTGCACTTCTCCCAGTCCGGTTTCGCAGGCACTTAACACCACTAACTCAGTTTTGTCAAGACTCATATTCATGGCTTCGTATGCTGTCAATACGCCATCGTCCATATTGTAGTTAATATCCGTCTTATTAAATATGTCGCCAGCACCCGCTAATAATAACCCTGTTCTTAGTAGTGGATTCTCAAAGGCTTTAGTTTGATTTGATTCCAATTGATCTTCTGAAATATTTTCTGTCTGGAAAAATCCATGTGTTGCGAAATGCAAAACACGAGGATTCTCTATGGTTCTAATATACCCTTCAGTTGCCTCCGGGCCCATCTGATCGCTAATATTCCAACCTTTTCGTGTTAGCATTCCGCGTAATTCAATAATCTCTCGCTCTGTTCCCGGCAGTTCAGAGATAACTTGTGCATCTTTTGATCTCGTACCGCCTGAGGCCCTGGCTGTAAGTGGTCCCGCATCGGTGATATAGAATTTTGGGTTTCCAACCATTGTAGCCCTTCTTTCTTCCTGTACTTTTCTTGGATTCAACCTGGTTGTAAAGATGTCTTTGGTATTGCTAACTAATATCAGGTTTGCATCATCCAGTAGATAATTACCTTCTGGGTTTTTCAGAGATTCTATATTGACCTGATTATAAACACCATCGGGTGAGAGGAAAATTTTTGGAGAGCCAGGAATGCTTTCATGAATTGTTTTCCAAAAAGCTTCATAAGAGTAGCTATCCTCGATTCTGAACTTCATACTATTGCGATAATACTTGAGGTATCTGGTTTCCAGGTCTTTGCCATTGTTCAATAAGATCATTTGCGGAGTGGACCTCTTTTCATCGCTCACATATAACACCGCGTATCTAACAGAATCTGTGAAATTGTGATCAAAATGACGAAAACGAACCATTTCCATAGCGATCTCTCCTGGTTGTAAAGCATTCTGCACAAGATCCCAGGTTATGCTTTCACTCTTCGCACCAAATTCCGATCGTTGACTCAAATCTCTTTCTAAGGACTCCACTTCCTTAGAGAGTGTCTCCTGATTTATGCCACTTTCCGTTAATTCATTAGAACTCATGGATAGCACGTAGGTAAGGATTTCTTTTTTCTCCAACCAATCGTTATAAGTGTTGATCAATTGCTCATCATTACTGCTTAAGATTCGTTGTTTAATCTTGATAGACGAATTAAGTAGTAAAGCCTTGGTCAGAAGCGCATTATTAAAGATTTCACCAATATATTTAGCATTCTCAGCACTTAGCTTTAGCGCAATGGTATTAAAGAACTCATAGTCAGTTTTTATGGTATTCCAGAACTTGGCTTTTTCTCGTTCACTTAATGCAGGGAAATAGACTTGTATGAAATTCTTGTAGTTCTTGAGTACTTCAACAATGGTCTTCTCAGCCCTTCGAAGGTCACCACTCATATAGTAAGTGCGACTTAATTTAGACATTACTCTGACATATTCCGGATGTTTGGTGCTGAAAAAATCTTCATATTTTTTCTTAGCACTGGTGTAGAAATTGTCAGCCTTGTCATACTGCTTTCTTTTATAGTAAATGTCTCCTTTTAACACATTGACGACTGCTGAGTTAAGATTATTTCTTTTACCAATTCGTTCTTGCCAGATTGATCCGGCTTCTTCGAGGGCATCAAAAGCAGCATCATATTCACCGTTGGCGATATACAAAATTGCCAGGTTCTTCAGGATTTCTGCGTAAGTGGGATTTTTACTACCTAATTTGGATCCAATTATTTTTTCTGCATCACTGAATAACTGTCTAACCAAATCAATATTTTCCCCTTTATAGAATCTGTTCAGAGCCAGTTGAGAGATACTGTTGGCAACATCGATATGATCTTCACCATATCGTGCCTTTAGAATATCCAGGGATTGTTGAGTATAGAGTTCCGCAATATCAAAATCTCCAATGATGGAAAGTGTTACCGCAAGTAATTGAAT
>JAJCYL010000376.1 GCA_029262955.1 Cytophagales bacterium
GTCTCCTGCAAGGGACCCTGAAGAAAGTGCATTTCACATAGGAAGACCCTTAGCGAGCTGTAGATATTCATACATCCAATTGTCTAAAGAATATCGAACATCGAACAAGGAATGTGACGCAGAGAGGGTGTTAATTCACCACATTTTTCATCTCCCCATTTAAAAAGCACTTTAAATTATCAACCACGATATCAAGCAGTCGTTGGCGGGCTTCCCTTGTCGCCCAGGCCTGATGAGGTGTGATGATGCAATTGGGAGCGCCAATTAATGGGTTATCTCCGGGAGGTTCTTCAGAGAGGACGTCCAATCCGGCTCCGGCGATGACCCCATTTTGCAGGGCATCGACCAGGGCTTGTTCATTGATAAGTTGACCGCGACCAGTATTGATCAGGATGGCCTCGGGTTTCATCAAAGACAAATTCCTGGCGTTTACCATGTGCTCGGTGGCAGGATTCAAGGGGCAATTGAGTGAAAGAAAATCTGCCTTGGTAAATACTTCATTAACTGAGGCGTATTGATAAGGTACGTCTTTGACCGTTGGTGTGTGGTAGATAATGGACATACCAAATGCAGCCCCAATTGTCGCCACTTGCTGCCCGATAGCGCCCATGCCTATAATACCCAGACATTTACCTTTCAGTTCTTTCAAAGGCCTATCGGCATACGACCATTGACCAACTTCCTGCCACCTTCCTTTGTTGGTGGCCGATACCGTTCTACCAACATTATTAGAGAATTCTAAGATCAATGCAAAGACATGTTGAGCCACCGAATGAGTGCCATAATCTGGCGCATTGGTTACTACAATGTTCTTTTTTCTGGCTAGATCAAGGTTGATAATATTGACTCCGGTTGCGGTTACGCCCACATATTTAAGCTTTGGCAGTTGATCAAGCATTTGATCGGGGATGACCGCCTTGTTGGTAATGACGACCTCGGCTTCCTCTATTCTTGGAAATAATTCATCAGGGACGGTATTGTCATAAACCTTGAGAGATCCGATTTTTTTAAGTTCATCCCAGCTGATATCTCCAGGATTGAGGGCATAACCATCTACCACTACAATTTGCATATAAGTACTGTGTTTCCTAATTACTATTACAATTTATGCCTCTTTTTGCTTGATACTTCGTTGAATTTTTTAACCATAGCGCTGCTCTTCAAAATCCGCCTTGTCTAAAGAAAACATCCATCACAATTTTTTAGTAATACTAATCAGGAAATGCAGTACTATGAAATTAAGTCATTTAATGTATTCCATACAATTTCCGACTCGTAACCCTTCCCAATTAAGTACCTGGCTGCCTTGTTCTTTTTGATCCAGAGATCGTCATCAGAGAGCGTATTCAGTTTTTTCTGCAAGAGATCTTTTACTTGAGACAGATATTCAGCCGGATCAATTTCCGAAAGGCCGGCAGTTTGGCAATAGCTGGAAAGGCCTTTGGTTTGCAAGCCCTGTCGGATTTTTAGTCGACCCCATTTATTGAAACGAAACTTTCCACTGGCAAAAGACCGGGCAAAACGCTCTTCATTGACGAAGTCCTGGGTGATCAAATCGGCCAGTACTTCCTCCACCTCATCCCGATGGAGCCCTAGTTTATAGAGTTTATCCCGGGTCTCCTGCTGAGTTCTTTCCTGATAGGCACAGAAAGAAGCGGCCTTCAGTTTGGCCTCTTTGATGAATGTATCTCGCGAACTTATTTTGTTTCAGCCTTTGGTGCCGGAATGTACCCTTTTCTGGAGAGAATTGTTTCCATCCATTTGATGTGGGCCTCTGAATTAAAGATCTTGAAGGGCAGGTAGATGACCTGGGCCTTATTCATGGTCAGCAGGAAGTGGTCTTTTTCCATGGAACCCCTTTTGATCATTTCCCACTTCACCGGCATGCCCTGCTTTGTATTTAGCTTGATCAATATCTGACGGCTATCGATTTCGTAGGACAATTTTTCAAATAACATTTTGCCCTGCTCCAATTGAGTTACCCCGGCAAATTGAATTAACCAAAATAGAAAATAGAGGGCTAGTGCAATGGTGGCCCCGGTTATCCACCAATGAGAGGCGATGAAAAAATAACCACTGACAATGGCTAAATAGATGGCACCCACCCACCACTGCTCCTTCACAATATTCTTCAACCCCATCTTGATGTAGGTTTTCTTGGGGAGTTGGTATTTCTTGGTTTTAATAATCATTAGTAGAAACTGTCAAATTTTAAGGCTGCAAAGTTAATACGCTTTTGGAGGAGTGAAAAGGATGGGAAGAATAACCATTTACAAACGACAAATAAATAATTGCAAACGATTACAAATATTTAAACCCATACTGTACTGTCTTAAAAGCGTTATTTGAGAAAATGAGCTATATTTAAATAGATAATTATATAGGGTAGATAAACAACACAAAATTTGTTCACCGAATTGTTAGGCCCAATATCATGTACCGTTTAGAAACCGCATTTCCTTCCATAGTCATTGTGCTTAGCTCATTGAGTCTCTTGGATCTCATGAACCAAATCAATGTCTTATCCACAATTAATTCAGCAATCGGAATTTGTGGCGGAATCCTCTATTTTCTACACAAAACATCATATCGGCATTTCATTTCCATATGGATATACGCACAATTTATAATAATAACTAAGGTGGTTGTGGACGCAAATGGAACTGAATTCGAGTTTCCGATACTTGACCTCTCCCAAATTTTCAAAGTTCATATGAATCTTTCTCTCCAGTTTGGAAATACCTCATATTTGGCAGGTTTTAATTTTCTGCCTGTTCTATATATTGCGGTGTTCAAAGGGTTACAACTAGCAAACCTTGAAGGAAGAGAGTTATTGATTAGATTATACAGGAACAGCGAGGTTTTGGACGAAATACTCCCTCAAACCGGCAAAGTTATCAAACGAGTCAGATTTAAAGGAGACAGGAACTGGCTCCTTATTCAATTGGAAAATCCTATTACTTTGAATTCAGAGGCATTTCCCTTTGCGATTATCAAAAATAGAGAAGATAATCCTATTAGAATAGGAAAGAAAAGACAGGCCGCCTCTTTACGGGTTGTTTCAAGTATTGAAACCATTAAAATAGACTCAAGCCCAGGTGATTTTGAACTAATAGACTGGGTATTTGTTGAATAAACTGGGCCTAACATCGTTTAAAAGTCAGCCGCTCACTCACTCACTCAAGCTCTCCAGATAATCGTCCTCTCACCTGCTTCATTGGAACTTCGGCTGTCTCCGAAGTGTCAACTTTTCTAAAATTTAACTTGTGGTACGCAGCTCTAAACTCTGACCCTGCCTCGGCAGGCGGGCGTTGCACATGTTCAGCAGATTCGCTAGGTTAGCAGTAATAAGAAACAGCAAGCGGCCACCTTTTACACTGGTCGTTAGCGGCAAAACTGGACTGTAGAATGAAGTGATCAAATTCCTCATTATATCATTAGTTTTTATTTCCACACTTGCGTCTGGACAAAAAATTGAAGGATATTATTCCAGTAATGTTGCCGAACTTGGATTTTTCGTAACGAGAATTCAATTCCACTTAGACTCTACTTTTAAGTACGAACACGGAGGTGATCTTCAATACGATTATGGAACGGGAAAATATAAATTGGTCAAATCAGTAATTTATCTTCAATTCGATCCTATTGAGGACACATTAGAAATGCGGAAGGTCAGTCGTCAGGTTCAGACTACAAACAGACCAAAAAAGTTTTTATTCCAAAATAATAAGCTATGGAGTTTTCATGTCGAACGAGGAAATATTGTTAGGAGAGGACAGGCGTTAAGTCGCCGAAGGAAGTTTCTATTCTTTGGGGAGCATTACATGAC
>JAJCYL010000377.1 GCA_029262955.1 Cytophagales bacterium
GGCACTGGTCGTCAAACTAATTGATCTCTATCATTTTAGAGTTGGTAATGACGAATATGCTATGAAAAATAAGTCGTACGGCCTGACAACGATAAAGGAAGGCCACATGACCATTGATCGTTCAAAATCCGCAGAAGGCGAATTAGATGCCATTTTTGAGTTTACAGGTAAGTCAGGTAAGCTCTGGAAAAGAAGAATCTGGGAGGATGATTTAGCCCTGCTAATTGATGCCTCTGGAGCGGTTGGTGGAAGAAAGAAGAGTCAGGATTTATTTAGATATGAAGATAAAAACGGAAGAGATTTCGATATTAAATCGCACCATATCAATGAATATTTAGACGCGATTACATCTAAACATAGAAAGGTTACCGCAAAAGATTTTAGAACCTGGGCAGCAACCTCGAAGACAGGGCATCGCCTATCCGAGCAATTTGATCCAGACACGGCCACAGCGAGAAAAAGAGTCTCCAATGAGGTAGTTAAAACCGTCTCTTCAGATCTGGGGAATACTCCAACCGTGTGCAAGTCATCCTATATACATCCTATAATTTTATCCGATTGGGCGGAAGGCAATTTCAGATCCAAATGGAATCAGGCCAGTAGTGGTCGCAAGGTGATTGGCTTAACTAAGGAAGAAACAGCAACATTGCGATATCTCGAATAATGTCACGATTACTAAGTTATCGAATAGGAAGCCTGGCCAATTGGCCATTGAAATTACTTGGCAGCCTTCTTGTATTACTTTCTGTGGTTGTCAGCTTCCAACACTTAATTGGAGCAATAATTATGCTCATTGTTGGTATGGCCATTACAACCGCGTCGTATGGGGTTCAAATTAAGCCAGAAGACCGGACCTATCGAGAATACATGTTCTTGCTGGGTTTTAAATTCGGCAAATGGGAATCTTTTAACAAAATCGAAAAGATATTTGTGAATCTCGTTACTGAAAGCGAAACGATTTATTCAAGAGCCAACCGTGGATACACAATCAAAAAACGCAAACTAGCAGCATTTTTGAAATTTAATGAAGATTCGAAGGTTAAGCTGTATGTGGAAGACGATAAAGGCATATTGATGAAGAAACTTAATAGAATAGCAGAGGATTTGTCCATTCCAATCACTGATAATTCCACAACTCCTGATTGATAGCATAACATGCGAAAAAATTTAAATTGGCAAGCTTATTCGAATCAGGACAGGCACGGGATACTTGCAAAAATTAAGGACGTCATTGCATCAAATGATGGGTATATTCTAAATTTCAATATGTTCTCTGACTTGGCTATGACTCTTAGTTTGGAAATCGAAGAACGTCATGTAATTGATCTGTACAATAGCCTATGTGACATCTGTGGTATGTCTGACCTTGATACTAAGGAGATCAGTCAGGACTCAAAGAAGGAGCGTGTGGTAATCATGAATATTTCATTTGGAAAGGGCAAGGGAAAATTAAAAATTAACGTTCCGGAGGTCCCCGGATAATTGAAGTCACTCAAAAGAAGGTCTTATTTATGAATATCGCCGTTATTGGAGGTGGTGCTGCTGGATTTTTTGCCGCAATTGCTACTAAAGAGAACTATCCAAATAGTCAGGTAGTGATTTTCGAAAAATCACAGAAGTTATTGGCAAAAGTTAAGGTTTCTGGAGGTGGAAGGTGCAATGTCACCAATGCATGTCCATCAGTTGCTGAGTTGAGTAAATCCTATCCTCGGGGAGGTAAGAAACTCAAGAATGCCTTTCAGATTTTTAATAACAAGCATACCATGAAATGGTTTGAATCTCGAGGGGTTCCGTTGATGATTCAAGATAACCATTACGTTTTTCCTCAATCGCAAAAGTCACAGACCATCGTAGATTGTTTGTTGAGAGAATCGGAGAAATTAAAAATCCGAATTGAAGTTGGGATGGCAGTGAAAAGTCTTAGTCGGGTCGAAAATCAAATAGTACTGGAGTTTTTGAAAGAGAATCATCACCAGGAGACTTTTGACAAGGTAATAGTGACGACCGGAGGTTCGCCAAAAAGAAGTGGATTTGAGTGGTTGGAACAATTGAATCATAAGATTGAAGATCCCGTCCCCTCTCTTTTCACTTTTAATATGCCCCACGAATCCATAACCCAATTAATGGGTGTAGCAGTTGAAAATACTCTAATCAAAATCCAGGGAACAAAATTGAGTGCTAATGGTGCCTTATTGATCACACACTGGGGAATGAGTGGCCCAGCAGTACTTAAGTTATCAGCCTTTGGTGCGCGAATATTAAATGACATCCGCTACAATTTTAAGGTTCAGGTCAATTGGACCAATGAACCTAACCATGGCCTGGTTTCAGAGCAGTTGCAACACATTACACTTGAACATGCAAACAAAATACTAGCTAACATTAAACCTTTCTCACTTTCAGAAAGGTTATGGCTCTTCCTCTTGAAAAAAAGTGATTTATCAAATAAGAAAAAATGGGGTGAGCTGGGCAAAAAGGGGCTCAATAAATTGGTCAATGTATTAACAAACGACGTTTATGAGGTAATGGGCAAGACAACATTCAAGGAAGAATTTGTTACTTGTGGAGGTGTTAGTTTGAACAGCATTGACATCAATACAATGCAAAGTAAGATTTGTGAAAACCTATATTTTGCTGGAGAAGTAATGGATATTGATGCAATCACCGGAGGCTTTAATTTTCAAGCGGCATGGACTACCGGATACATCGCTGGAAAATTGGGCTAATTAGATTGAATTGTGAATTAGCTAATCCATTAAAAAATGATTTTAGCGAACTAAAATGAGATCCTCTTTACAACTATTTAACAGAGTTTCACCATGAAATGAAGAGTTTCACAGAGATTTCTTCGTGCAACTTTGAGATTCCTCCGTAATTCTCTGTGGGATAGCCTTAATTTCTATTACTATATTGTAAATAGATTTTATTGACTATGCGCCGATCTAAGAACATTATCATCTCCCTCGCTTTATTGATTATTACCTTTTCAACTTTTGCTCAAAGGGCGACAGTTAAAGAGGAATTGATTGAAATACCTACCTATCCATTTTCAGACCCCAACCCAATAGCTATCCTTACAAGCAATCCTGGTATTTATCCCTATCATCGATTTGAGGGTTACAGCCATGAGTCAAAACCTGTAGACTGGAAGGTCATCACACTCGAGAATGACTATTTAAAAGTATCCATTCTTCCCCAAGCCGGTGGCAAGATTTGGGGAGCAATCGAAAAATCGACCGGTAAAGATTTTATCTATCAAAACAAAGTGATGAAATTCCGCAATATCTCCATGCGTGGACCCTGGACCTCCGGCGGAATTGAATTCAACTTTGGCATTATTGGCCATACTCCAGCCACGGCTACGCCAGTTGATTACATCACATCAACCAATGCCGATGGGAGCGTTAGTTGTACAGTTGGGATGATAGACTTACCCTCAAGAACTCAATGGCGGGTTAAAATTACTTTACCCGCCAATAAGGCCTACTTTACCACCAACGCCACCTGGTACAACCCCACTCCTCTCACCCACCCTTATTACAACTGGATGACGGGAGCGGCCAAAACAACTGAGGACCTGGCCTTTTATTTCCCGGGCAATATTTCCCTTCAACATAGCGGTGAAACTACGGAATGGCCAATTAATAAAGAGGGTCGACAAATTTGGCAATACAAGGAAAACAACTTCGCTACAAACAAATCTTATCATGTTACTGGAAAATATCATAACTTTTTCGGAGGCTATTGGCACAATGAAGACATCGGATTTGTACATGCCGGCAGGCATGAGACTATGCCTGGTCAAAAACTGTGGTTATGGTCACTTGCCAGAGATGGAGGAATTTGGGAAGACCTGCTGACAGATGACAATGGCCAATACATGGAGTTTCAGGCTGGACGGTTGCTAAATCAATATTTTAATGATGATTATAGCAATCCCATAACGGAAATGGCTTTTGCTCCTCATTTAATAGATCAATGGGAAGAACGCTGGTCTCCGGTGAAAGAAACTGGCGGGATAACTGCAGTCACAGACAAGGTAATCTTACATCTTATCGAAAATGGAGGTACTGAGATTCGAATCAATGCATTGACCACAATCAATGATAAACTGACAGTGGAGATTGACGGAGAAGTGATTTTCGAATCGCAACTCAAGCTCAATCCGATGGGTGTCTACAAAAAGCAATTTCAACCAACAGGAAGAATAAATATTACTCTTGGAAATGAGACGATCTATAATATCGAAGAAGAGAAGGCTAAGGAATTGAAAAGACCTTATAACAAAACTGCGAGCATTGAACTTAGTGCTGCTCGCAAGAATTTTCTCATGGGATCAGAACTCTCTAAGCGAAGGAAATACGATCAGGCATTAAGCTATTTGGAAAATTGTCTTCAATTAGAGCCCAATCATCCCAAGGCACACAACAAAGTAGCTGAGATACATCTTAGAAATGGACTATATGACGAAGCTTTGGCTCACATCAATCATACTTTGCAAATAGATACCTATGATTTTGAAGCCAACTATCTGGCGGGACTTACTTACAAAGCTTTGGGCGATAAATACAATGCATTGGATGCATTTGGTATTGCCAGTCGATCTATGCAATACAGATCTGCTGCTTATACGGAGATGGCACAAATGGCGCTGGCAAACGGTCAATTAGAAATGGCCGCGAAAGATGCAGCCTATGCGCTTGACTTCAATGCACATAATGTAAGCGCTTTACAAACATTATCGATTGCCCAACGACTCAGTGGGGATGCTGATGCTTCAAGCGAATCAATTCAGACTTTGTTAAATATTGATCCTCTAAATCATTTTGCCCGATGGGAATTGGCAAAAAATGAAGAGCTTAAAACTTTCAAAGACGGAATTAACAATGAATTTCCCTATCAGACCTATTTAGAGGTTGCTAGTGTTTATTTGAACGCTAAATTGTTTGAGGAAGCCGTCGCAGTTCTGAAAGAATCCTCTGATCATCCCTTAATTGATTTATGGTTGGCTTATTGCCAATCGAATTCCAATCAATCTTTTGAGCCTTCCTTAAAAAAAGCATTGAGTGTGTCTCCGGAGTTTGTTTTTCCATATCGATCTGAATCTGTCACCATTTTAGAATGGGCCAGGAAACAGACAAATTCCTGGAAATTAGACTATTA
>JAJCYL010000378.1 GCA_029262955.1 Cytophagales bacterium
CCTAAGGCAGGCCAAAAATGACGCCCGCCTTTTTGATGCAGATTTCTATCGGGTTATCTGGGACAATTTCAAAATCAGATTGAATAAGCGTACAGCCAACAAAAAGGCGCTGGTTTCTTGATTCTATCACCATTTGAATTACTACCGGATGTACGTTTCTATTTGTTATTACACAAATACTACATACTTTTGCGCTCTGAAAAGAAAAAGAATAAAAGATCAAATTAGGAAAATTAACTAATGTATTTAACGACAGAATTCAAGCAGGACATTTTTGAGAAGCACGGTCGTTCAAAGTCTACCGCCGACACGGGGTCAGCGGAATCTCAAATCGCTTTGTTCACCCGAAGAATCAGCCATCTTACTGATCACCTGCAATCAAACAAAAAAGACCACGCCACGCGTCTCGGCTTATTAAAGCTGGTAGGAAAGAGAAGAAGGTTACTAGACTATCTCTATAAGAAAGATATTGAAAGATACAGGGCCATAATAGCCGAATTAAATATCAGAAAATAAATTAAAAAGGGAATTCTAATAAGGGATTCCCTTTTTTGCCTTCCGCCGAGGATGCAATTGCTGCATACCTTATTTTTTATTAATACGAACAAAAAATTTATGTTACCCAATTTTATTACAAAAAAATTCTCTCTTCCAGATGGCAGAGAGATGTCTATAGAAACTGGCAAATTAGCAAAACAAGCTGATGGGTCAGTTGTTGTCCGAATGGGCAACACCATGTTGCTGGCTACCGTTGTTGCCAGAAAAGAAGCAAAAGAGGGAGTCGATTTCCTTCCTATGTCTGTGGACTATCAGGAGAAGTTTGCGGCTGCAGGAAAAATCCCTGGCGGCTTCTTAAAGAGAGAAGCAAGACTTTCCGATTATGAAGTATTGATTTGTCGCTTAGTTGATAGAGCAATAAGACCATTATTTCCGGCCGATTATCATGCTGATATTCAGATTATGATAAACTTAATATCGGCAGATGCAGATGTTCAACCTGACGCTTTGGCCGCCCTGGCTGCTTCTTCGGCACTTTCTGTGTCAGATATTCCATTTAATGGACCAATTTCAGAAGCAAGAGTTGCCAAGGTTGAAAACGACTATGTAATTAACCCTACACCTGCTCAACGTGAGGTTGCCACACTCGAATTAATCGTTGCGGCATCAATGGATAATATCCTGATGGTTGAAGGTGAAGCGAAAGAAGTATCAGAGGCAGAAATGCTAGAGGCTATGAAAGTAGCACATGAAGCCATTAAAATTCAGTGCCAGGCACAAATTGAATTAACCAAAGAGGTAAACAAAGGGGAAAAAAGAGAGTACTCTCATGAAGAGAATGATGAGGAGTTAAAAGCTGATATCCATAAGAAATACTACGACAAGCTATATGAGATTGCCGGCAAAGGTATTACCAATAAGGAAGAGCGAAAAGCTGAATATCAGGCGGTTGTGGATGACTATATGAGTCAATTTGGTGAAGAGGATGAAGTAAATGAATCATTAGTAGGCAAATATTTTCACGACGTCGACAAAGAGGCCATGAGAAGCTATGTCTTAGATAGTCGTAAAAGAATTGACGGAAGGGATTTAGATGAGATCAGGCCAATATGGTCAGAGGTAGATTATTTACCAGCCGCTCATGGGTCGGCTATTTTCACACGAGGAGAAACCCAGGCACTCACTACAGTTACATTGGGTACCAAACTCGATGAGCAAATGATTGACAGTGCCATGGTATCGGGGTACAACAAATTTATGCTGCATTACAATTTCCCAGGCTTTTCTACCGGCGAGGTTAAACCCAATCGCGGTGCAAGTAGAAGAGAGATTGGTCACGGTAATCTGGCTATGAGAGCGCTGAAAAACACATTGCCTGAGGGAGATGACAATCCTTATACTATTCGTATAGTATCTGATGTTCTTGAGTCTAACGGATCATCATCAATGGCGACAGTTTGTGCTGGAACATTGGCCTTAATGGATGCGGGAATACAAATTAAAGCGCCAGTATCAGGTATTGCCATGGGAATGATTTCAGATGCCGAATCCGGGAAATACGCTATTCTCTCGGATATTCTTGGTGATGAAGATCACCTGGGAGATATGGACTTTAAAGTGACTGGAACAGAGGCGGGTATAACTGCCTGCCAAATGGACATTAAAGTTGATGGTCTTTCATATGATGTCTTAAGTGAGGCATTAGAGCAAGCCAGGAAAGGTCGGCTTCATATTCTTGGTAAGATTAAAGAGACCATGGGAGAGCCAAGAGCTGATCTTAAGCCACATGCACCTCGTTCGGTGAAGATCACCATTGAGAAGGAAATGATTGGTGCGGTAATTGGACCTGGTGGCAAGATTATTCAGGAAATGCAGAGAGAGACTGGAGCGACCATAATTATTGAGGAGATAGATGGCAGGGGAGTTGTTAACATATTCGCCTTGACAAAAGAAGCGATGGACAGCGCACTCACCCGTATTAAAAATATTGCTGCTACACCTGAAGAGGGTGCTACCTATGATGGCAAGGTTAAAAATATCATGCCATTTGGTGCATTCATTGAATTTATGCCAGGTAGAGAAGGCTTACTTCACATCTCTGAGATTAAATGGGAGCGTGTTGAGAAAATGGATGGTGTCCTTGAAGTTGGAGAAGAACTGCCAGTCAAACTTGTAGAAATAGATAAAAAGACAGGGAAATTTAGATTGTCTAGAAAAGCTCTTCTACCAAAACCAGAGAATAAAGAATAAATTCTCACCAGATTTAGTTAATATTCGGGTTAGATTAGACGGCACTTTACAAAAGTGCCACTTTTACTTGTCTGAATGCGCCAACTAAAAATCAGTAAGCAAATTACCAACCGGGAGAGTCAATCACTTGACAAGTATCTCCAGGAAATAGGTCGGGTAGATTTGATTACTGCTGATGAGGAGGTTGAACTTGCTCAGCGAATTAAGCGGGGTGATGCATTAGCTCTTGAAAAACTCACTAAGGCCAACTTGCGATTTGTGGTGTCTGTTGCCAAACAATACCAAAACCAGGGGCTAACCTTAGGAGATTTGATCAATGAGGGTAACCTCGGATTAATTAAAGCAGCGCAAAGGTTTGATGAGACACGAGGTTTCAAATTCATTTCTTATGCAGTTTGGTGGATTAGACAATCAATCCTGCAGGCTTTAGCCGAACAATCCCGAATTGTGAGGCTTCCCTTGAACAGGGTTGGTTCTCTCAATAAAATCTCAAAAACATTCTCTGAACTTGAGCAGCTATATGAGCGTGAGCCATCTCCTGAGGAGTTAGCAGAAGTCTTGGACATAACAGCGGCAGATGTCGTTGATACTATGAAGATTAGTGGTCGCCATATTTCTGTCGATGCACCTTTTGCACAAGGTGAGGAAAATAGCCTTTTAGATGTATTGGAAAATGAGTCTGAAGATACTCCTGATCATCAATTATTGACAGATTCTTTGAAGAAGGAAGTGGAACGGGCATTATCAACATTGACTCAAAGAGAATCAGATGTTATTTCATTCTATTTTGGACTGAATGGGGAGCATTCTATGACTTTAGAAGAAATTGGTGAAAAGTTCGGTCTGACCAGAGAACGAGTGAGACAGATTAAGGAGAAGG
>JAJCYL010000379.1 GCA_029262955.1 Cytophagales bacterium
TATGCCTGGCTACCGGAGTGAATTCAGGTGCCAACAAATAGGGAGAATCTGAAAATCCAGCTGGAGTATCAGGACATCCGCCCTGGGCTACAAAATCAGGGATGACCCTGTTGAATGTCAATGAGTCCCAATAATTACCATTAGCCAATTCGATGAAACTGGCTTTGTGTATGGGGGTTTCTTCATAGAATTTGAAAATAATTTCACCCATCGGCGTCACGATTTGCCCGACCTGGATGGTCTTTACAGATTTTGTAGTTTGCGTCTTCTGTTGATTTCCAGAGCAGGAAATAAGGTGCAGAGCTATTAGTGCTACTGCGATGATTAGTGTTCGGTGTAGGCTCATTTATTATTGTTATTTGATAAATGCCTTATCTAAAAACGGTTTCATGTTTAATAATTCGATGTCATTGCGCTTGCGGAGTTGTCTTAAAAACCACCCTTTATGTCCGGCACCATATGTAATCAGAATCATATTCCCACGACCGCTTAGTGAGTCAAGAGCATTTTCAATGTGACCGTAGTGGGCCTCGTTGATATTATCCCAGCCCCCGGGTCCAAGTTCGTCATTGAATAACTCATTGTAAACGCTCAGTACAATTTCGGTTGCCTCGTCATATTTATCTGTGTGAATCCAATAGGGATCATCACTTCCGTAGCCGGCCGAGTCTGACTGGGCAATGGCTTCTTGGTAGCGTTGCCACCTTTCGGCCCAATCAGGATCTTTACTGATTTCTTTAAGTCTTTTGCTTCGGGCGTCAGCCATTTGTTTAGTCCACCCGGCTGTAGGAACAATATCGAAATCCATTTCTTTGGTTAATGGAAACATGACATCCACATATTCAGGGAATCGTCTGACCCGTGGTTCGCTTATTGAGTCCGTAGCTCCGAATCCTGTCACCGCCGCTTCAAAGCGATCAGGTGGAATTTCCGTCAATATGACATCAGGCCTAATTGTTCTAAAAAGATCCTTTAACTGTGGAATGCCAAAGACTTCACTGGTCAGGTGTTCATTATGGATCATGCCCATAACAAGAACTTTGTTTTTCTGAGGTGATTCCTCTTTTGCATCTTGTTTTGGAGTGGAGCAAGCAGTCAGAAATAGACCTAATAGAAATAGTGATAGAATTCTCATGTGGTGAAATTAGTCACCAGAGTTGAAAAAGCATCTACAGGAAGAGAGGATAGGGCAAAAATTATTACTAGAGGTGACTTTCTAAATAGCGGAGCTTACTTCGTTCATCATCTTTACCAAATACTGGTTATTCAAATTACCCAATGTACCCTTAGATGTATGATTCAGCTCTTTTTTGGGTTCGAATTTTCCCTCGGCAATCATCTTGCCTACTTCCACATAGGCTTCTCGAAATGACTTACCTTGAAGTACCAGTTCATTAACCACCTCCACACTAAATAGGTAATCATAAATCGGATTATCCAACAAATCCTTCTTTACCTGGACTTCATTGAACATCAACTGAGTAATTGACAAGCAGGAGAGAAGCTCATCAAAAACAGGTAAGTAGCCTTCTTTGATCAATTGCAAATCCCGATGATAACCGGAGGGTAAATTTCCGAGAATGTGATCAATTTCATTGGGCAGTGCTTTGATTTTGTTGCATTTGGCACGAACTAATTCGAAGACATCAGGATTTTTCTTATGAGGCATGATGCTACTACCGGTAGTCAGGTGATCAGGAAACGTGAGGAAGCCGAAATTCTGCCCCATGTAGAGGCAAACATCCATTGATAGTTTAGAAAGGGTGGAGGCAATTGAGGCGAGCGCCTGGCTAACCACTTTTTCTGTCTTACCTCGCGTCATTTGTGCATAGACCACATTATTGTTCATTGAATCAAAACCAAGTAGTTCGGTGGTTTGCTCTCTATCTAATGGAAATGAAGAACCATAACCAGCAGCTGATCCTAAGGGATTGCGATTAGTGATTTTATATGCTGCCTGGAGTTGAGTTAAATCGTCTATCAAGCTTTCTGCGTACGCAGCAAACCACAGCCCGAAAGAGGAGGGCATAGCCACCTGCATATGCGTGTATCCGGGTATTAAAACCTCTTTGTGTTGTTCGCTTAAGGATATTAATTGATCAAAAAGGGATTTTACCTCGCTTGCAACTTCTTTGATCTTTGCTCTGCTAAATAATTTGATGTCAAGAATGACCTGGTCGTTTCGAGAGCGGCCACTATGAATTTTCTTACCGACATTACCCAATTTCTGGGTTAACAGGAATTCCACCTGGGAATGTATATCCTCAACCCGCTCATCAATCGTTAATTCACGATCTATTGCCAATTGATGAATAGTCTTGAGTTCAGGAAGAAGCAAATCGAGTTCATCTTTGGTGAGCAACCCCACTGATTCTAGCATGGTCACATGGGCAATTGTACCTTCCACATCATATTGTGCCAGTAACAAGTCAAGATCGGCATCTTTGCCTATGGTAAACGCTTCTATTTGTTGATCGGTGGTACCACCTTTTTCCCAGATTTTCATAATCGTTAATTTACCGTCATCCTGAGCCTGTCGAAGGATCTCGTCCATTTAGTCCGAGATTCTTCGTTTTGCTCATAATGACGTTTCTTTTTTGAAATTTTCTTTATTCCCACAGTCCAGCTCCTTCCCAAACTCCTCAACCAGCTTAATATACTTATCCAGGCCATCACTTAATTCATCCAGATAGATGAATTCATCTGGTGAATGGGATCGCTCAGACATCCCCGGACCAATCTTAACAGATGGTATGGTAAGTAACGTTTGATCAGATGAGGTAGGAGAACCAAATAATTCACAATCAATATTTTGTCCGGCCTTGACCAATGGATGGTTGTGATCAATGAATGAAGGTTTCATTCTAAACGATCGAGCCTTAAGTGTGGCATCAAGCTCATTCTGTAATATTTCAAAAACCTCTTCATTGGTATAGGAGTCATTCGTCCGCACATCAATAACATATTGACACTTTCCGGGAATTACATTGTGCTGACTACCTGCATCAATAATCGTTACAGTCATTTTCACAGGTCCCAACCATTGGGAAGTTTTCTCAAACTGGTAATTCCTAACTCTATCAATGTCCTCCATGGCCAGGTATATAGAATTTACACCAGTATCTCGGGCAGCGTGACCTGATTTACCGGTCACCTCAGCATCAATTACCATTAAACCTTTTTCAGCGACTGCCATTTGCATTCCTGTAGGTTCACCCACAATCGCACAATCCAAAGCTCCCAATTCAGGTAAAAGCGCTTCCAGACCGTTTTTTCCTGAAATCTCTTCTTCCGCTGTTGCCGCGAGAACCAAATTGTTACTTAGATCCTTTTCATAGAAATGAATAAACGTACCAATAAGTGAAACCAGACATCCTCCTGCATCATTGCTTCCCAATCCATATAACCTGCCGTCCTTTTCCAATGGACGGAAAGGGTCTAAAGTGTAATTTGGGTTTGGTTTGACTGTGTCATGATGTGAATTGAGTAGAAGCGTTGGTTTCTGGGCATCAAAGTTTTTGTTACTCGCCCATATATTATTACCTGATCGCTGCCATTGAATACCATAGGTGTCCAAAAACCTACCAATTAATGCCGCTGTTTCGTCTTCCTCTCGACTGA
>JAJCYL010000380.1 GCA_029262955.1 Cytophagales bacterium
TCAAAAGTAAGGGAATATGTTCTTTACCAATATTTTAAAATCTGAATTAGACCAAACTCACTATTATGGTCATACTAAGGATCTGGATTCCAGATTGAAGAGTCATAATCAAGGAAGAGTGAGATCAACTAAAGGCAAGTGACCATGGAAAGTTTTCTACTTTGAAGAATTCGAAACCAAGTCAGAAGCTTTTAGAAGAGAATTATTTTTTAAGTCAATCGATGGCTATCGATACTTAAAAGAGAAAAATATTATTTAAACAGAGGAGTGGCAGAGTGGTCGAATGCGGCGGTCTTGAAAACCGTTGTACCGCGAGGTACCGGGGGTTCGAATCCCTCCTCCTCTGCATCATAAACACTCTATCTATTTAATAATCATTTAGTTAGAGTGTTTTTTTATTTAAAAACTGTTATTTTATCTCTACTATTTAATGTTGCTTTATCTCTATTAATTACCGTCGTTTTATTTCTATTATTTACCGTCGTTTTATTTCTATTATTTACTGTTGTTTTATTTCTATTATTTACTGTTGTTCTATTTCTATTATTTGCTGTAGTTTAATTATTATTAATTACTGTAGTTTTATCTCTACTATTTAGCGCTTTTTATTATTAGCTAATTGAAGATGTCTTCATATTTCTACCTTTCCCTTGAGATAAACATTGCCTAACAAGCTTATCACGAAAATCGGGATCAGTCGCCTGAAGAAAAAAAATTCTCCATAAAAGAGTGAATGAAAATTGGAATCATCCAATCAGTTTACTTGGGGTCATATGAAGAGTGGAGAAAAATATCATTTACCGGCGCCGGGTTAGCACTAAACCGGAAGTTGATTAGTATCGAATGATGAACCGTGAATTAAGGCTCAAATCGTCCCAGTTGTCTGGCCCGAAAAGCAACATCCTTAAAAACTTGATTTCCCAGCTCTAAAATAGCCTTTACTTCCTCCTTTTGCTTTTCACTGTCAAATAAACCCTTATTGTCCACCCACTCGAGAAGCCGGTCAGTAATTTTGATGAATTTTTCTGCAGGATTAGCATAGCCAGCCGGACGCCCCTCGAAATCGACGTAGACAGGGTTAGAATGTGCTCCGTCACACCGGGCAGCTAGCCAACCAGATTCTTCGAGGTGTAATTCCATCCTAAGATTGGTACCGCTTGCAATTACCTTACCATTGAAAATCAGTTCTACCTCAAGCTTTTTATCAGGGGTCAATGCACTTGCTTCAATTCTCACGGGTTTTGAACCTTCCTGCAATTTGATTTCACTACCAGCCAGTTGTTTGTTGACTTTAAAAAAGAGCATTGGTCCTTTGGTGATAAAACTTCTCCCTTTTTTCAGCCCCTTTAGCCAGTTAGTCTGGTTAAAATCTTCTTCTCCAAGATGTACATAAACACGTGGGGTGTCCTTGATAGCCCAATCAGGGCCGGCCGTAGCTGGAATCTGAAATCCGCAATTAAGCAGATCATACCAGATTTGGAGTTGCCCACCTGCCCCGTAAACTTCGGCCAGCTGCATTTTACCCAGCGCTACATCAACAGCCATTTCAAACCCTGTGGAAGGCCAGGGAGTTTTGATCTGAAGTCCTTCTGATATGAAGTTGCCGAAGTGCGCCCCAATGGTGACAGCACCCTGGTCAATCGCTTCATCAAGGATGGTTGCATTGGATGGGTAATCCGGACCGCCAAGCTCACCCAGGGCCCCGGAACTGATGGGTTGTATCAAATAATTTAAACCAAGAAGGGCCAGGTGGCCGTACGGATTGCTCCGGTACTCCTGGCCATAAGTTATGATATGGTTGGGTGTACTGAAACGCTCCAGTTTACCCATGGGGTATTCATTGGCATAAATGGCGTGGGTTTGCCATTCGCCTTTTAACGTGAGAATACTCGAAAAATTGATGTCCTCAGCCCTTGAAACCGTTGACCAATGACGGGTAAACTGAACCGGCAAACCAGCGTCCGTAGTGTGAATGTGAGTTTGACCAGAGTACCAGCCTCTTTCCGGCATATTGATCCACCGCTCGAGTGAAACATCAACTACTCCATTTTCCGGGATTGACATATTGATAGGTTGGTATTCAAAACCATGGTAAATGCTGACAGTCTTTTGATTAGGCTCAACACCAAGAGTTGCTTTCCCATCGACATAGAAATAGGGTCCGGGTTGGAATTTCCATAATGGGGTTGTCCATCCGTTTTCTTCTCTGTCGACAGGATGAGCGGGTCCCTTTAGGGGAGACCAAAACGAGCTACCAGCATCATCCCGGACCTCCACACGTGCAGGCAATGGCTCTCCGGTCATAGCATCTTTTATGTTAAATGTAATCCCCGGGTCAACCATGTAATCATCATTTGTCCTCCAGATAGTTCCGGGCAGACTGACTTCATAGATGGTAGAACCTGGCTCCAGTGTATAGGGGTCTGTCGCGGCAGTTCCTAAAGCATTGACCACAGCTTGATTGGTTTGCCCTAGTGTATCGGCAATTGACAGGGTATTGGTTATTGGTCCCTCTTCGAGAGGGGATATGATCATAAATGAATATCGGCTTCCTCCTGGTTGCAGATTGAATCTTTTGTTCCAGAATAACAATTGAGCGTTGGGATCAGCTTCCATTATCAATCGCGTAGCAGTAGTACGTTTATTCTCAATTTTCACTAATACTACCCTGGACTGGTTAACCGGAACTTTGACAGGTGCGTTTTTCCAATTGACCTGAATTTCGTCACCAACCGAAAAACTTATTCCAGGATTAAAATCCATCATATCTGCAAAATAAGCCCGGCAATTCAAAAGCAGTTCCGTCCGTAACTTTCGGGTATAGGCAATTTGATCCATAACATCGGGGGCGCTAATTGCAAGGTCTCTTTCATCGGTCAACTGCCTGATATACCACGACTCTTCTCTCAATAATTGCCATGATTCAAATAATGACTCAGCCTCCGAATCATAAGTTCTCATCACCTGAATGGCCATCAGGTAATCGTTCAGCTCTAGCAATATAGGATCGGTATGATCCGGATGGGACCAGGCACTTAATCCAGGCAAGAAGATTATTAACAATATTGTAGCTCTACTCAAAAAACCTTTCATAGATAATGATCTAATATATCAAATTGGGTTTGAAATCATCGGAATTACTTGGTACCATATCGATCTTGCTGAGAGGTCAAATAACCAGAGAGGTTCTTTACTTATGTAATTTATAATTTGGTATTTCTCATTGGGGATGTATTGGCTTTCCGCCCTGATATGCGTTTCCAGATTGAGCTATATAGTCATCCTGGTGGCTCACTCCTATTTTTCCATTTTGAAAAGTTTATGGCCAGAATGGTTAAGAACTCTGATCAAATTTAGCTTTATAGCATTCATATATAGCTGGCTGTTACTGTTTGCCACTTTTGTGGAATTGTTTTTTTCAGTTATCTCCTATTAGATATTTGGGTAAATTAGAGATTGAATTTGAGCTGATATGAAAGGCACCAGAGCAATCATTTTATTTGTTGTGATCAGCTTCCACTACAGTTGCACTTCCGATTCTGGCACAGGCTGTACTTGTGTGGCATCGATTAACTACGATGCAAATGCTGATGAGGACGATGGGTCATGCCGGGGCTGTACTGATGAATCAAGCGACAACTACAATACCTGCGCATCCGTCGATGATGGCAGTTGTGAAACAGGCATTCCTGATCCGATTGCCGGCTGTACTGACCCCAATGCCACCAATTTTGATGCAACCGCAAGTAGTGACAATGGCAGCTGCAAATACCCTGAATTAGAACCTCCTTCAGAGCCACCATTTTTTGGGACAATATTTCTTGACCCTGACATTATTACAGCGTCTGATCCTACCACATTCACCGGGCTCACTCCTGCAGGACAAGGGTCAAGGGTAATGTTCGACCGAAGGGTCAACGATTTCATAACTCTTAACGCTTTTCTTTTTGATGCCACTTTTGATGACGGATTGACCACGGAAATACAGGTTAATCCTGAATTCGAGACAGTTGAAGATGCGCAGATTGAAGCTGAAAAATATGCTAATGCCATCGGGCGATTGACCAGCGGGCTCCGACAACGAGTAAAAACCGTTTGGATCCATAAGGGAGTAGAAGCCTTTGGAGGTGGGAATGATAATATCCTTATTCACACTGGGCAGTCATTGTTATATGAAGCTGATGGTATCTTAGAAGAAACTTTAGTTCATGAGGCTACCCACACTTCCATTGACCCTGACCACAAAGATGCCCCAGGTTGGTTAGCAGCTCAGCAAGCAGACCCGACTTTTATTTCCACTTATGCCCAGGACAACCCCACTCGGGAAGATCTGGCAGAGAGCTATTTACTATTTATCGCAGTTCGATATCGTCGCGACAGAATTACCGATGAACTGGCCAATCAGATTATTGCAACTTTCCCAAACCGAATGGCCTATTTCAGTAGTTTGGAATTAGATATGCATCCGATAGAGTGAATACAAAATCATTGACTTTCTAAAATCTCTTCCCTCGAAATTGTAACTCAATTTTTACATAAACGGAATGCAAACTGTTTTATTTATGCAACATTATTGCATCTGTGATTCTATCTTTGTCACATGGAGATTAAGTCCCTAATCAATACACTAAAAGATCATTCACTGCGAATTACGGATTGCAGAAAAGATGTGCTCGAAAAGTTCTTAAATGCGAACCATGCCCTTTCATTCAAAAACCTCGAAGAAGATTTAGTCAATTATGATCGTGTTACCCTTTACAGAACACTTCACTCCTTTATTGACAAGGGCATTCTTCATCGTATCCCGGACGATAGCGGTTTTGCCAGCTATGGGATTTGTCATGACACTTGTACTCCTCAGAGCCATTCACATGATCATGTTCATTTTAAATGTGATGATTGCGGCAATATTGAGTGCTTGCCAAGTCACCACGTACCAAAAATTGAAATTCCAGGATATTTAGTAGGTGAGGCTAATCTAATTGTCTCAGGACTCTGTAATTCCTGTAACCATTAATTTTCCGAAAGCGTGTTCCTGAGAGTCTCCTTACTATCACTTCTATTCCTATGTTTCAAAACCCAGGCACAAGAGATTGCCTGTAAGTTCACGGTTGAAGGTAAAGTTTTTGATATTGTGTCTCAAGAGGCCGTTCCGTTTGTCACTGTACAGATAGAAGGAACCACAAAAGGAATTGCAGCGAATGAAAATGGTGAATTCAAAATTGAGAACATTTGCACTGACGAATTCAACCTTGTGTTTACTCATATTGGCTACAAACGGGCTGTCCACCATCATGATGTGTACCACGAGCCTCCTATTATTTATTTAGCAGCCGACGAGCAATTATTGGAAAGTATCGTGGTTGAGGGTAAAGTGGAAGTGGGAGATTTCCAATCAAACACGGTTAGCTCAATTAGCTCCGAAGAGTTTCATGCGTTGGAGTCAGAGAGTTTCGGGGATGTTGTTGGCTCGCTTTCAGGAATTAATACCTTGACAACCGGGCAAAACATCGTAAAGCCTGTAATTCATGGAGTCCATAGTAATCGTGTTTTAATAATCAACAATGGCGTCCGGCATGAATTTCAAAATTGGGGAGCTGAACATGCACCGGAAATTGACCCCTCCCTGGTGGATAACCTTGAAGTGATTAAAGGTGCAGCCACTGTTCGCTATGGCCCCGATGCTTTGGGCGGAGTTATACTGATTAATCCACCACCTTTGGAATTGTCCAGTCATTTGCATGGCGAGGTACGTTTGACGGGAAAATCGAATGGCAAATCCGGTGAATCAACGATTAAGCTAAGTAAGGGGTTTAATCGACTGAGTCTTATGGGAGAAACTTCGTGGCTCCGACAAGGAGATTTGAAAGCACCCGATTACAACCTCACCAACACTGGCAAAAAAGAGATTAGCTATGCCGGCGGTATCAGGTACCATTTGACCAGCATGGATTTTGAAGCTTATTACAGTCATTTCAACCAGGAATTAGGTATCCTTAGAGGAGCTGTGAATGGCAACAATGAGGACGTCCAGAATGCCATAGAAAATGAGCCACCGCCGGATACCGGGCCATTTTCTTACACTATCAATAATCCAAGGCAGACCGTAGTACATGATCTCTTTAAATTAAAAGGAGTATGGACAGGCAAAAATCAATCTGCTTCTTTTCAATATGGGTTTCAAAACAACGATCGCCAGGAATTCGATGTGAGGCGTGGAACTAATAATGAATTACCAAATATCGATCTCAAGCTCAAAACCCATAGTCTCGATTTAGACTGGAACCATCCAACTTTGGGCAAATGGTCAGGGGTAGTTGGTATCCAAAATCAATTTCAGGACAACGACAATATTCCAGGAACCAATACACCACTCTTTATTCCAAATTATGCGCAATATCGATTAGGGGTTTTTATGATTGAGTCCATAGAAATCGAAGCAAATACCTACGAAGTTGGCTTGAGATACGATTACCAATTCTCATCTATAAGTGGTCGCCAACCAGATAACACCCTTTTTAGAAATGAGCTTGACTTCCAAAATGTAACTGCTACCATCGGACTAAAGAGAGCAATAAGTTCATCAACCTCCTTCAGGTCTAATCTAGGAACTGCCTGGCGCCCACCGAATGTCTCAGAACTCTATAGTTTTGGTCGACACCAGGCCTCCATTGAGTATGGCCTGTGGCGCTATCAACTTGATGAGTCTGGTACTGTAACCACCAATCAAGTGCTATCTGAACTCGAAAGACCTGTCGATTCCGAAGCCGGCTATAAATGGATCAACACTTTAACAGTATCTAAATCAAAAACTGATTTTGAATTGACCGGTTATATCAATTACATCAACAACTTCATTTTTACAAGACCTGCGGGTATTACCTCCACTGTCAGAGGTGCTTTTCCTTTTTTTCTTTACGAACAAGGAAATGCTATCTTCTGGGGTCTCGATTGGACCAGTCGTCATTCTATCAATTCGCTGATATCTGCGGATTTGAGAGCAAGTTATTTATGGTCTCAACAAACGAATGGTAATTTATTTGTTGGTCAACCTCCGGCCAATACATCCTTAAGCCTCAAGGTTAAGCCCAATATTTCAGTCTTTGATCAATCAGAGTTCAGACTAAATTTTAATTATACTTTTAAGCAATTCCAGGCCCCAAGAGTAATAGCAATCGCTGATATAGCAATCGCACAAGAAAATGGCATAAATATTTTTGACCGAGAAAATTCCACTTTTGATATTCTCAAGGAGCCAAATGGTTACTTACTGGTTGATTTCGTTTGGAATTCATCCATTGGAAAAATGGAATGGAATGTTGGGGTCAAGAATTTGTTTAATACTTCTTACCGCAGTTACACCAACCGGTTGAGGTATTTCGCAGATGAAATGGGTCGTAATTTCTCGCTATCACTTTCTTATCGATTATAAGGATGAAAACCTGTTGTTATAGACATTTTATCTGGCTCATACTCATTTTGGGATGCACTACGAATGATCCGGCTCCAGAAAATGCAGAAGAAATCATTACTATAGTAACGCTCAACTTTGATGCGCCCGGTGGCGCATTGCCCCTGGTTTTTGAGGCGGTTGACCCAGATGGCGATGGGCCCCAAGACCTGGTCATAGAAGATGAGATTAAACTTGCACCTGAAACTCAATATGTGCTTACAATTGACCTGCTTAACAGCCTCAATGGTGACAGTATCTCAGAAGAAGTAGCAGAAGAAGCCGATGAACACATGTTCTTTTTCAGTTGGACAGATGGAATATTCAGTTCGCCATCAGGCAGTGGTAATGTGAATAACGGATCGAGTGATGTCGATTACAATGATCAGGATGTAAATGGATTGCCCCTGGGACTTAGTACTACCTGGTTTACCACCAATTCCGGATCAGGAACGTTTAGAATCCTCCTTAAACATCAACCAGGAAGTAAAACGGGTGACTCAGATGCTACCATTGGAGAAACAGATCTTGATTTGACCTGGAATATAGCCGTCGAGTAGTTCTCACTTCTCTTTATTTCGGCACCGAAAAATTCTGATTGAAGGGATTAATTGTGGGTACTCTGATTTTAATGAATTCATACTCTGCCGCTGTATGACAAGCATTACATGCATTAATTAATCC
This sequence comes from Cytophagales bacterium, assembly GCA_029262955.1. GTDB lineage: Bacteria > Bacteroidota > Bacteroidia > Cytophagales > Cyclobacteriaceae > JAJCYL01. The sequence goes on from JAJCYL010000380.1 coordinate 8,135, forward strand.
CAAATAATTTTTCACAAAGAGCTCTTCATTTTCCGCATCAATCGCCTTGTCCATATCTTCTATCTTCGATTCTATCATGTCCTCAGCAAGTTTGCTCAGATTTCGGCCATCATGATATACATCTCCTTCAATCAACTCCTCCGTTACTTCATGAATTTCATGCGTATAAAAGTCTGCTAATTCCCAATTCTCAGCCTGGCCGGCAAACCACAATTTTTGTGAAAACCGTTGATAGCTTTCCATGCTTTGGATCACAAACTCCTCGCCCTTCACCTCTTTTTGTTGACAAGACAACAAAAAGATAAATATTGCTAAAAGCCTTGAGATAGACATGGTGATTAGATATTAAACCATTGGACGAACTAATAAATTTCAAATTAGATGTGGTTCAGCCAATACAAGTTCGAATATCTTCAGAAAAAATGATAATTTCTAAGAGATAAACGAGAGTGGTTAATCCACTCTCGTTAGAACCTCATTATACAGCCCATTCAATATAATCTTGCCATTAAAAATTTGATCTAATTGATCAGCATCTTTATTCTGCAATAGAAATTCTTCAAATTCCTTCGTATCCTGGTATCTAATACAAAGTGCGACATTTAGCACCTTAGTAAAACGATTTAATGCCTCCTCATGAGTGTAAACATTTTTCTTAACAGCCTTTTTATAGTAGGGGTTTAATTTCTTCACCGAGCTGTAAATGGCATACTTATCAACCACTCTTGTGGGTAGAGGGTTTTTTGTAGAAACTTCTTCATAGAAAACATAAGATTCATTCAGAAGTATCATTTTGCGCCCCACCTCTTCACCCATAAAATGTTTACGGACGTCTGTTTCTACAACCTCGGAATCATCTAACCTAGCTTCAACATAGTTAAAAGTAAAGGTTTGTGCGTAAGTGCTTGTACAAAATAAAATTGTAGATAAACTTAATAGTATCGTTTTCATTTGCTTAATAGTTTAAAGTTCGACTCAATTATTAAGCAAAAGTATATACGACTTCTATCCATTTCTGAGCAATCTGATCAAAACTGATTTAGCAGGGTTCTTTTTTTGAAGATTGCAATTTTTCAGGCAAATAAATGATGAAATCACAATATTACGATTACTTACGTGTCAAAATATCACGAATATGCACTGTTTGTTAATTGAAAGAAAGATTCATTTAATAACGGAAGAGCTCTACTTCACAAACCCTGGTCCTGAGCAATCAATTCGGCGAGATCTTTCACCTCAACCTCTTCTTCTTTATTCTTGTTTTTTATACCATCCGAAAGCATGGTCATACAAAAAGGGCAGGCTGAAGCAATTACATTGGGGTTGGTCCGCAATGCCTCTTCTGTTCGCTCAATATTTACTTCTTTATCTCCTGACTCAGCATCCTTAAACATCTGGGCACCGCCTGCGCCACAACAAAGTCCCCTTGATTTACATCGCTTCATTTCTACCAATTCGGCATCAAGAAACTCCAATACCTGACGTGGTGCCTCGTAAATGTTATTGCCCCTTCCTAAATAGCAGGAATCATGATAAGTGATGCGTTTACCTTTAAAATCACCTTCTCCAGTAAATTTAAGTTGCCCTCCATCAATTAATTGCTGTAGAAAAGTTGAGTGGTGAATAACCTCATAGTCACCTCCAAGTTCTGGATACTCGTTTTTGATTGTATTGAAACAGTGTGGACAAGCTGTCACAATTTTCTTCACATTATAGGCATTCAACACTTCAATGTTGGTCATTGCCTGCATTTGAAAAAGGAATTCGTTCCCCGCCCTTTTAGCCGGATCTCCAGTGCAACTCTCTTCCTGGCCCAGAACAGCATACTTGATGCCAACATGAGTAAGGATCTTTACAAAAGCCTGGGTAACTGCCTTATATCTTTCATCAAAAGCACCAGCGCAACCCACCCAAAATAACACTTCAGGTTCTTCTCCCTTTGAAGCCATCTCAGCCATAGTGGGAACAGTCACAGTTTTTATAGATTCTTCACTCATGGTTACTTGCTCATTTGAATATTTTGTGCCCAATCCATTCTGGCTGCCTGGGCAAATGGCCAGGGGGCACCATTGTTCTCAATATTGGCAAACATATTGTTCAATTCTGCCGGGGCAGATGATTCTTCGAGAACCAAATATCTTCTCATGTCAATGATCAACGAAGGATGATCAATATTAACCGGGCACTCCATGGCACATGCATTACAAGTAGTGCATGCCCACAATTCTTCCGCAGAGACATAATCACCGAGCAGTGCTTTGTTATCACTAAAACTGATGCCTTCTTTCACAAGCCCGGGTCCTTTCTCTCCCATTCTTTTCCTAAGGTCAACGAAAATTTTTCTTGGGCTAAGTTTTTTACCCGTAATGTTGGCAGGACATACTGAGGTGCATCTACCACATTCTGTACAGGTCAATGAGTCGAGGTAATTTTTCCAGGAAACATCCTCCACATCTTTTACTCCAAAGCGAGTTGGTGCCGGAGCACCTTCAGGAGGGGCTGCAAATGCGGTCTCAGGATTCATCATATTCTTTACCTCGACTGTTACCTCTTTC
>JAJCYL010000381.1 GCA_029262955.1 Cytophagales bacterium
GTTATGATCGACCCCTGTACAGATGAGTATATCGATGGTGGCCTGATAGAATTTGAAGGACCATATAATCCCACGGATGACAATACGATTGAGAATGATGAAGAAGGATTCAGTTACTATGATTTAGAAGTTGAGTACCGCTGGTATGCAGGTGTAGTTACCGATGATGACGAAGGGGAAGGTTTTGAGTGGGTAGCGGTTGATGATTCAAATTCGGAGAATCTTGACATCGAAGGCTTAACTGAAACCACCAGGTATGTCAGAAGAGTGCGGGTAGTCGGTTGCAACACCCCATTCAGCGCAGAGTCGAATGTGGTTGAGGTTATGATCGACCCCTGTACAGATGAGTATATCGATGGTGGCCTGATAGAATTTGAAGGACCATATAATCCCACGGATGACAATACGATTGAGAGTGATGAAGAAGGATTCAGTTACTATGATTTAGAAGTTGAGTACCGCTGGTATGCAGGTGTAGTTACCGATGATGACGAAGGAGAAGGTTTTGAGTGGGTAGCCGTTGATGATTCAAATTCGGAGAATCTTGACATTGAAGGCTTAACTGAAACCACTTCTTATGTCAGAAGAGTGCGGGTAGCCGGTTGCGACACCCCATTCAGCGCAGAGTCGAATGTGATTGAGGTGGTTGTAGACGAAGATGATAATGCGGATAATTCCCAGTTTGCTCCAACTGGTTCAGTAGCTAACAGCTCCTTTGCTGTTCTCGATATTGAGGATTATCTCATTTACCCTGTTCCTGCTAAAATTGGTGAAGAAATCACCATCGATTTCAGCAGTGAAGTGGATGGTGAATTGGGGATTAGGCTAATAAATCTGAACGGAGCCATCTATCAGACGGAAAATTTCAATGTAACAGCGGGACTTAATATTTTCAGAATGCCAATTGTCGGCTTAAAGCCTGGGGTTTACCTTTTAGAAGTTATTAATGGGCACCTTTCTAATTACAGGAGAATAATTCTTACAAATTAGTTAGAGACATCTAATTATTTTACGGCGATTGGTGCACTTAAACATTGATCTGGGATATCGAAGGCATTAACTAAACCTATTGCATCAAATCTTACTTTCTGACAGAGGTTATTCACTAATCTGCGGATTGCCTTGCTTTTGGCACTTTCAATGTAATCCGCTTCCAGGTACCATCCCTTATATTTCTCGATTTGAGAGAGTGCAAACAAATTATAAACTTTAACCATCGCCACTTTTACATCATCCTCAGGCATAGATTCAAGAGTCAATTGGAACTGCTCAAGAATAACTACTTCGATATAAGCAAAAGCCAATTGTACTAAATGATATTGACACTGATTGAACGCCTCAAAACTGTCCATCCCTTCATCCAGATGATTCTTTAATCTCCTGGCGGCAGATGATAGAATACTGCGCTCACGGTATTTGAATGCTGCCAAATGGAATTCCGGATCAAGCAAGTGCTCATCATCAGTACGACGGGTTGCTATCGGATTCTTCTCAAGAATTGTTGTGGCTGCCTGTGAGGCGATGTATTTAACAATTCCGAAAAAGTTGATTTCATGAAATTCCTGTTTAAAATCTGTTAGTCGACTTTTGGCGACCAATTGCATTAGTACTGTATTGTCTCCTTCAAATGTGGTGAAAATGTCAGTGTCTGCTTTTAGGGCAGCGAAGCGGTTTTCTGCTAAATAACCTTTACCTCCACAGGCCTCTCGACATTCCTGAATGGTGTGACTTGTATTCCAGGTGCTCCATGCTTTTAATCCTGCAGCCAATGCCTCAATTTCACGTGCATCTTTTTCTGATTGCTGCAGGAATCTATCTGTCAAATAACGCAATGCGAAATGGGATGCAAATGCATTGGATAGAAGTGGTAAAAGCCTTCTCTGATGTGTTTTGTAATCTAATAAAGGCGTCTCTTGCTTCCCTGCAGCCCCAAACTGTCGTCTCTTATTTCCGTAGCGTATAGCGATGGTTAGGGCGGACTTGGCTGCGCTTAAGCCAGCACGAGGAATGCCGATCCTGCCGCCAACCAATGTGCCGAGCATGGTGAAGAATCTTTTAGAATCACTGCTTATAGGGCTGGTATAATTTCCATTTTGGTCGACCGATGCAAATTGATCTAGCAGATCAATGGCAGGAATGCGAACCTGATCAAACCAAATTCTGCCATTGTCAACACCGTTGAGACCCAGTTTTTCACCACAATCCTCAATTTTGATATTTGGTAACGTTTGCCCTGAATTATCTCTAATCGAGACAACAAACGCATGGACACCATAGTTTTGTCCTTTGGTAATGAGTTGAGCAAAAACGGTGGCCTTTTGACCATGTTTTGCTGCGTTGCCTATGTAGTCTTTTCGTGCATCATCATTTGGAGTATGAATAATGAATTCATTTGTGGCGGGGTCGAAGGTGGCCGTGGTTTCAATATCTCTGACATTAGATCCATGTCCTGTTTCAGTCATGGCAAAGCAACCTGGTAACTTTAATGAACCTGCATCCTCCAGATATTTACGATGATGCTTTTTTGTCCCAAGCAACATTATGCTCATACCAAAGAGGCCGAATTGTACACCGAACTTAATAACCAGCGAAAGGTCATGGTAACTTAATGTTTCCATTGCAGTGAAATATCGGGCAATGTCTCCACCTCCTCCAAATTCCTTCGGGTACCCCAGGGATCCTATTCCTTGATTAGCCAGATGTTTACACCATTCCAAGACCTTTTCGCGGTAAGTGTCTTTATTCACTTCCCGGACGTAACTAAAAGTTGGATCACTCAGAATGGTCTTTATCTTTTTTATTATATCGGCATGATCTCCATCTAATATTTTGGTTAACTCATGCTCCTGAAATGACGATATCTCAGTCAGCGGCGTATTTGCAATCTCGTTGTCGAACAGGCTGTCCAATGACTCATCACCAATTACCCCTAATGCCTCTTCAATTTCATAGAGAGCTTTGCATGCCTCAGGAGTTGAACATCTTGTATTATCGTCCCCACCAATATTGGCTATTTCAACCCCTGCGTCAGCCAATGATTTCCTTTTTCCTTCATTAATTGAATCTGAGTTATCCTTAATTACCGTTAACCATTCTTTAAGTGTTGCCGGAGAGGGTGGGTTTTTGGGATCAAGCCAGCTGGAAAGAGTTTCCTTTTCAAGCTCACTGAGCCAACTTTCATTCTTGATTCTTTCTTCAATCTTTTCAATTTCAGAAGGCGTAAGTATTGCGTCGGCCCAGGCAACGTACAAAATGGGTAAAAAGGTCAATACCCCTGGCTGAGAAAGTTGTTCTTGCATAACAGTGAAAGTCTAATGCAAAATACTCAATTGAGAAGTCTTACTGGATTGGATTAATCTAGAAATTTTGCTTTTAACTCGGGCGTTGGCACCCTACATTGATCTCGTTTGCCAAACATTTTGTAGCGATTGTTGGCTATTAAGTTGTAAACGGCATCTCTGAGAAATTTGGGAAAAATGATGAAAATGTATAAAACAGGCCATAAGCCACTCAGATTCCTCACAATTTTTAGGGCAGCAGTACTTTTGTTATAGATTTCACCTTTCTCGATAAAGACCATGGATTCGAAATCATCAAGAGGCAGGTTGTTGGTATCGAGATATTGTTGCCCATAGTCTGACTGAAGAGCCGCAAATTTAAAGTGATTGTTTTTATCCCGATCTATGATGAAATTGATTGCACCGTTGCATAAATTACAGACTCCGTCAAAGAGTATCACGTTTTCTATTCTTTCTGTTATCAATTCTGCCATTTCAATAATAGGAATATAGTAATTTAGTTGTTTATAGTTTATTATACGATTTATTAAAAAGCCAGTTCACAAAATTTTGACCAGGAAAATCACATCATTCTTTATCGGATTTTATCTCCTCTACCTGGTGGTGGCAGTGGTCTTCCGGTTAGACTACTTTCCCATGACCTGGGCTCCAATGTATAGTGCAGTAATTGCATCTGATGATTACGTAGTGAGTTCTATGGATAAGGATAAATTGAAGGAGAATGGGTTTTTGGTAAAACACCAGGATGGAACAAGGAGTAAAGTAAACTACAAAGATCTAAACATCCCCTTTAGAAGTTTTTGGCGTATATACTCACAAAGGCCATACCATATTGGCCCTCAGGTACACAGGTTTGCCATCAATGAGGATGGACCATATGATGTAATCAAAAAGGACTGGGAAAAGCTGGTTTTTGACATTATTAATAAGACTTTAGCTTACGATACCACCCATCCCAAATATGTGGTGGAGGTTACAGTCGCAAAGTCTTTTCTGTTTTTTACAGATTCAAAGTCAGATATGAGGTTGGAAAAAACCATAGAAGATACACTTACAATCTACCTAGGAAAACCTCATGCGGATTTGTTGGTATCGAGGCCCTTTCTAAAGAAGTTGGTGGAATAATTAAATTTTTGAATCAAATGCCACAGAAAATTAAGCTCATTTTCATAATCTACTGAACTGATCGATGACAAAAAATGCCGTATCCATTTTTCTCATTATTTATATAGCATACCTGTTGGTGGCGGTCATTTTTAGATTGGATTATTTTCCCATGACCTGGGCACCTATGTATAGTGCTGTAAAAAGTACAGATGACTACAAAATCACGGTTTTAGATAAGAAACAATTGAAAGAAAAAGGGTTTGTTGTTAAACATCGAGATGGCTCTGCAAGTACGGTAGTTTCTGAAGACCTTAATATTCCTTTCCGCAACTTTTATCCTCTCTATTCACAGAGAATTTATAGTATTGGACCACCCAAACACCGAAGAGCGATTGACCAGTATGGTAAGGTAAATGCCGTAGATATTGATTGGGAGACTCGGCTATTTAATTCCCTCAACCAAACATTTGGGTATAATGAAAATGACCCAAAGTTTATCGTAGAAATATCAGCATCAAAAACCATTTTATTTTACAAAAACTCAAAGACTGACTTAACCCTGGACAGATCAATCCATGATACGATCACGATAGCATGGAAACAACCGGGCAAAGCTTTGAAGGATAAGCCTTACTTAATTGGACTAGATGAATAATTCAAAAAGTATCACAAACAATTGGTGGAATACTCTCTGGTTTTCGGAAAATTACTCCATTGATAATCTAGGATTAATTAGAATTTGGATAGGCTTTAGCTTAATAATATTAAATTTCTCTCAGTTTATTAGCCTGATCACTATTGATATCAATGGTCCCTCGTTTTATTACATCGAACCGATCTGGTATTTCGAACTATTAGGGATTGAGCGGGTCAATCCAATCATGAACTATGTCGGATTTATCGTACTTCAGTTGGCCTGCTTAACAATGATGGTGGGATATAAGACCAGGGTTTCAATCGTTGCTGTAATCATTTGTATATTTTATCTAAAAGGAGTGAGAGATAGTGCAGCCGGAGATGTTCACCATCGCTATCTCATGTGGATGAATGTCCTGATAATGCTTCTTGTCTCTCGTTCCAAAGATATCTTGTCTTTGGACAATCTTTTTAGAAAGGGCATGCGGAAAGCTGTTGAAATGTGGGAGGTAAATTGGCCGATTAAGATGATGCAGATTTATGTCTGTTTTTTCTATTTTATTAGTGCTGTGGCCAAATTGAGAGTATCCGGCCTTAATTGGGTTATGGATGGTACGGCGGTTCAAAAGATGCTTTTAACCAAAACTGCCAGATGGAATTTTGAAACGTTACCGTGGGGACAAACTATGATGGAGTACCCTGCAATCTCTTGGTTTGCTGTGCTGTTTACCCTAACCTTCGAATTTGGATTTCCTATCATTTTATTAATCAAAAGCACCAGGTTTAAAATCTACTTTTTCATAGGCGTAATGTTTTTTCATATTTCAAATACATTTTTGGCGGGAGTTGGATTTTGGGTTACCCCCCTACTTTTCTTAATCTTCTTTGATCTAAAACCAATCTTACAAAGATTTCCAGCGTTACATCGTTTAATTTATCGTCTACAACCACAATTATCATAACACGTAGCACTAACCAATTTAATATGGGTTAGTAAGAGGATGGAGGTATTAAGCTTTTGAATGTTTTCTCCTTTTTAACTCATTTTTGACCAACAAATACTCGCGGCTGCTTTGCCCAGCCATAGCGGTGTTTTCTTCAGCTCTTCGGAAGAGGTAGGGTAATACCTTCTCAACTGGTCCGTAGGGGACATATTTCGCAACATTATATCCCTTATTCGCAAGGGTGTAGGAAATATGATCACTCATACCATAGAGCTGACCAAACCAGAAATTTGGATGGTCATTTTTCAAACCAAATTCTTTCATAATTTGAGTAAGGAGCATACTGCTTTTGTCGTTATGCGTTCCTGCAAACAGCCCTATTTCGGAGCTATTTTCAGCACAATATCTAACCCCTGAATTATAATCTTTATCAGTTGCTTCTTTATTGGGTTGGATGGGATCTTCTCTCTCTTCTTCTTCAGCATTTTCTCGCTCTTTTTCCATATAAGCGCCGCGAACCAACTTAGCTCCCAGCCAATATCCCTGAGCAACCGCAGTTTGATGTGCCTTTCTTAAGTTATCCAACATATCGTGCCTGTACATTTGAAATGTATTCCAAATGACAGGCCTTTCCTTGTTGTATTTAGCCATCATTTCATAAGTTATCGCATCGATTGGCTCCTGAATCCAGGTTTCTTCAGCATCAATCATTAATCTGACATTCAGGTCGTAGGATTTCTGACAAATCGATTGAAAACGATCTCTTACCCGTTGAAATGCTTGTTCTTCTTCCTGGCTTAGAGAAACTTGTTGCTGAAGACTTTCAAGGAGATCATTTGAGGCGATACCGGAAACTTTCATTACCGAAAAAGGCAAGTAGTCCGATTTTGAGGCATACTCGATAATCTTTAGTTGTTCTGCTGTTGTCTTATCAAACTCACTTTCACTCTCTTCACCTTCCGCAGAAAAGTCAAGGATAGTTTGAATATTGGATTCAGCCAGCTTGTCGATAGTTGGCTGTGCATCGGTGATGGACTCACCTCCACAGAAATGAGCGAAAATCGTCTTTTTAACCAGAAATTTAATGGGTAGATGCAGTTTGAGAGCAGTTGAAATAATACCCGTACCAATCCGGACTAGCCAGGTTTGATTCATCAATGAAAAAAGAAAATGGGTCTTTCTGAGCTCTGCATTGCTTTTTGAGGCAAATGCAATAGCAGTATTATCAAAAGAAAGGTGCGGGTTAATGCTCATTTTATACCTTTGCAAGTTCGTGGCAAATATATCAAAACCCGAAAATGATAGGTTACAGTAGTATTTTATTTTAAGTAAGGAGAAAAAAGTGGAATTAAATATTGAAAAATTAGAGAGCTGGTCACCGGTAAAAGATCGTCCGGTTATTATTTCGGGACCATGCAGTGCGGAGACGGAGGAACAACTTCTTGAAACCTGTCAATCGCTGAAAGATGAGGGTATCGAGATCATGAGAGCCGGCATCTGGAAACCTCGTACAAGACCAAATAATTTTGAAGGTGTAGGAGCAGAGGCACTCAAATGGGTTGCTGACGTTAAAAAAGAATTGAATGTAAAGTTTGCAGTTGAAGTAGCTAATCCGGAGCACGTTGAATTGTGCCTAAAAGCCGGTGTTGATATTTTATGGATTGGAGCAAGGTCAACAGTTAATCCATTTACAGTTCAGGAAATTGCTGATGCGCTAAGAGGAACTGATATTCCTGTTTTAGTCAAAAATCCTATCAATCCGGATTTGTCACTGTGGTTAGGAGCGATAGAGCGGATTAATGCTGTTGGAATTACTAAACTAGGTGCAATACATAGAGGTTTTGGCTCTTTCCAAAAGACTCAATTCAGAAACGTACCTGCATGGAGGCTTCCAATAGAGCTCAAAAGTAAGTTTCCTGAAATGCCGATCTTCTGTGACCCAAGTCATATCGGTGGCAAGCGAGAAATGATCCTGGAATTATCTCAAAAAGCACTAGACCTCAATTACGATGGTTTAATGATCGAGTCCCACCGAGATCCTGACAATGCCTGGAGTGATGCGGCACAGCAAGTTACACCAAAAAGACTTGGTGAGATTGTTAGGGCACTTAAAACCAAAACTTCTACTTCAGACAACTCGGAATTCATCAATATCCTAGAGGAATTGAGAGAACAAATTGACGAGTCTGACCGGGAAATTTTAGAAGCTGTGGCCAGAAGGATGAGTTTGGTGGAAAAGATTGGTGAGTATAAGAAAGAGAATGATGTCACTATATTTCAGGTTAACCGAATGAATGACATTGTAAAGAGCAGGAAAGAGTGGGGTGAGGCCATGAGACTGTCCAACGATTTCGTCGAGGAGCTTTACAAAATCATTCACATCGCTTCGGTTAGGCGCCAGACTGAAATCATGTCGAATGTATCTGTAAACCAGCCTGTCGGCGAGGCAGGGGAGGAATGATTCCCGAAAACGTCCAGATCACGAATGACTTATCTAAAGCTTTAGATAAGTTTTTTTTAGATCAACAATATTCTAAGATTGCGGTTTTGGTTGATGAGAATACTGAAACTCATTGCCTGTCTATTCTTTCAGATCTCTTACCAGACCATTGGTTAATTAAGATTATTAGCGGAGAAGAGAATAAAAACCTGACGACCTGTGAACAAATCTGGGATGCACTTACTAAGGCGGAGTTTGATCGCAAGAGTCTACTTATAAATCTTGGAGGGGGTGTGATTGGTGACATGGGCGGATTTTGTGCTGCCACGTTCAAGCGGGGGATGGATTTCATCAATATCCCAACAACCTTGTTGTCACAGGTCGATGCCAGTGTAGGTGGTAAATTAGGAATAGATTTTAATGGCCTGAAGAATCACATCGGCGTCTTTCAGGATCCAAAACTGGTGATTGTTGCTTCTCAATTTCTCAACACACTAAGTCAAAGAGAATTGAGGTCTGGATTTGCTGAGGTTTTGAAACATGCCCTGATCGCTGATAAAAAATATTGGAAAGTCCTTACAGCAAACGATTTTGAATCTCAGGACTGGCAACAACATATAAATCATTCAATTGGAGTTAAGTCGGGAATAGTCAAAAATGACCCATTTGAGCAGGGGCAACGTAAATTATTGAATTTCGGACATACTATTGGGCATGCTGTGGAGACGGTTCACCTCGGCCTTGAGCGTGAAAGATTATTGCACGGTGAGGCCATTGCCATAGGTATGATTTGTGAGGGATTTATATCCACAAAAAAGGCAGGGTTGGATACCAATGAATTGCTGGAGATGGTTCAGTATCTGAAGCTAACCTACGGTTTGACTAAGATTGGGAAGGACAAATTTGAGAGGATATTGGTACTTTGTCAGCAGGACAAAAAAAATCTGGCCAACGTAATTAACTGTACGTTGTTGAAGCGAATAGGTGAAGGAATTGTGAATATGCCGATATCAACTGGTGAGGTTTTGGATGCAATTTTCTACTATAATCAATTATCAGATAAATAGATGATCGTTGTTTTCTTCCTTCTCCTTCTTCAATGGTCTGACCTTTTTGGTCAAATTCTTCACATTCAGATATTTGACGGGAGTTGCAAACCAAAGGGTTAGCGCTCCGGCCATAATTCCCGCAATAATCGATGAAATTCTTATTGTCTTCATTTTTTTAATAATTATAACAGTTAGATATACACAAATTGTGCCATATAACTACTTATGTAACTATTTTAACTCGTTTTGCCCCACTTTTGTTGTGATGGGAGGGTCATTTTATAGACGTTTTTACATTTGATCATGATTAAACCAGTGAAAATCCTTTTATCATCGTCAGGAGTATTAAACAACTCGTCTGTTACCCCTTCTTCATCAAAAAGCGAAAGCAATCGTGCTTTAATTATTAATGCACTATCAGGTAACCCTGGCGTCTTGAGGAATCTTTCGGATGCCAGAGATACTCAAACTATGCAACGGCTATTGTCATCGAAGGACGATGAATTAGACGTGTTGGATGC
>JAJCYL010000382.1 GCA_029262955.1 Cytophagales bacterium
CAGGTCTAAAATCATAGGAGATTTCCTCGTTAGTCATTTATTGCTATTTTGGATGATCTGTAAAGTCTAAACTGGACTATTGACCTCTTGAATAACTAAGCCTAACATGGAGAAGCCTTATATTGACGCAAATACCAATCTTAAAGAAATAACAGTTAAAGCCGTTCTTTTGGGAGCGGTTCTCTCTATGGTACTCGCCGGTGCCAATGCATATCTTGGTCTATTTGCCGGGATGACTGTCTCAGCTTCTATACCAGCGGCTGTAATATCTATGGCCGTGCTGAAAATGTTTAAGGAATCCAATATTCTGGAAAACAATATTGTGCAAACTTCTGCCTCTGCAGGAGAGTCGGTAGCAGCTGGCGTCATTTTTACCTTTCCTGCCCTGGTTCTGATGGGATATTGGGAGAGTTTTGATTACCTGGAAACCATGCTCATTGCGCTTTGTGGTGGTGTTTTAGGAGTCTTCTTTACTATTCCACTGCGTTCCGCATTAATCGTGAGACAAAAATTGATGTTTCCCGAAGGTGTGGCGACATCGGAAGTTTTGAAAAGTGGGGAAGAAGGGGGAAGTGCAATCAAGTTTCTCATAGCCGGTAGCTTGGCAGGTGCCGCCGTAAAATTTTGCGAGGCTGGCATAAAAGTTTGGTCAGGTATTTTCGAAAAAGGGGCAATGTTGGGAAATAAGGGGCTTCTCTATTTTGGCATGAACCTAAGCCCAGCCTTAATAGCTGTGGGCTATATTGTTGGGCTCAATATTGCCATATTAATATTTGCTGGTGGAGTGATTAGCTGGTGGATTGGGATACCTATAATAATTGGCCTTGAAGGAGCTGACAATTTAATTGCTCAGTACATGGCATCCGGGCATTTAAGCGGACCGGCCGAATTGGTTACTGCTCCGGAATTAGGCAGTGCCATCTGGACAACTAAAATCAGATTTTTGGGGGTTGGTTCAATGGTAGTAGGAGGTTTATGGGCGTTGATCAATCTCAGAAGTGCCATAAGCATGGCAGTAACCGAAGGTATTAAGGCATTCAAATCAAAAGTAGATAATTCAGAAATACCTAGAACCGAGCGTGATACCCCTATGAAATGGGTAATTATAGGTGTGGGTGTAATGATTGTGCCCATATTCATCATTTATTTAAGAGAAATCGAGATGGTCCATATCTCCGCAATAATGGCCATTTTTATGGTGATTGCAGGATTTTTATTTGCCTCGGTTGCGGGTTATATGGCAGGACTGGTTGGTAGTTCGAACAATCCGATTTCTGGTGTAACAATTGCCACCATTTTAACTTCATCGCTCGTGCTCTTGGCTTTATTGGGAAGTGGAGCTGAAAAAGGCCCTGCCGCTGCAATTTTAATTGGGTCTGTAGTGGCTTGTGCGGCAGCGATTGCTGGAGACAATATGCAGGATTTGAAAGCTGGTCATTTACTTGGTGCTACACCAAGGAAACAGCAAATTATGCAAATGGTGGGCGTAGTTGCCGCCGCTGCTGTACTGCCTTTGGTGTTAGAATTACTTAATACAGCGTATGGTTTTGGACCGAGTACAATTGAAAAGCCAGACTCTTTAGCAGCTCCTCAGGCAACATTGATGCAAAGTGTAGCTGAAGGTGTATTTGGAGGAGGTTTGCCATGGGATATGGTCTTTGCAGGGATGATTCTCGGTGTGATCATTATTGCTGCAGATAAGTTTCAGGAAAGTAAAGGCTCAAACTTTAGAATACCCGTTTTGGCTGTTGCCGTTGGTCTATATCTTCCATTTGAATTGGATAGCGCAATTATGTTAGGAGGTATCATATCTTGGTTTATTAGTATCTATCAGAACAAAAGGAAGTCAGAAAAAACAGATTTTGCAGCGGCGGTTCAAACAAGTAATCGAACAGGACTTTTGATTGCATCAGGACTAATTACGGGTGAGGCTTTAGTTGGTATATTCCTGGCAATTCCTGTTGCAATTTACGGTTCGTCAGATGTAATGGCCTTATTTGAGGATCCTCCATTTGGTAGTCTTCCAGGCCTTATTGTTGTGCTGGGAATATGTTATTGGGTATATAAGACCTCAGTAAATATTTTAACAAAGAATGACCGGAAGTGACGTTCTGACAGAGATTCAGGATAAACTCTCAACTTTTTCTACGGAAGAGGCCCGAGTAGCTTTTGCCAAGTTCGTACCAAATTCACGAAATGTGTATGGTGTACGCTTGCCGATGATAAATAATCTCGCTAAGCAGTATAAAGCCCATGGCTTTCCTTTGATTGGAAAATTATGGAATTCCGGGGCATTTGAGGAGCGGATGTTGGCAATCAAATTACTGAACAAAATTTGTCGGAAAGATCCGGATTTGACACTTGAGCTGCTCGACCTTCAGTCATGAGGTCGACAATTGGGCGATTTGCGATACGCTTTGTTCCGAGGGTATTCGGCCAATTTTAAAAACCAGAAGCCCGGAAATATGGCAATTGGCGTCTGATTATCTTATTTCAGAGGTGATGTGGATAAGGCGAATGGGGTTGGTGATTTTCATTCACTTTGCCAAAATACCTGAAAGAAAATCTGAAGTGCGCACCATAATTCAACCACTTAAGGCCGACAAGGAAATATACATCAAAAAGGCTATGGTCTGGATCAATCGTTACCTTGATAAGTAGTAATGGCGTTTCGTTCAAGGTAAAAATGAGGACCAAAGAAATAATTAAGAAGAGCGGACTACGGTCATCCATTATCAGAGATTGACTATTTGTCTTGGGAGTTACATTAATTATAGCCAGTCTTATTGTTTTTAAATAAACTGTTTCTACTTTAGCGACTCGAATGAAAAGAAATTCAAATATTAACAATTGGTGGTGGTGCAAGGAAGAATTTCATGCATGAACAGGTTGTTGATTAAAATTATAAACAAAAAAGCCCGCTGTTCAGCGGGCTTTTTTTATGCCTAATAATTAAATGAAAAAGACAATACTCAAGACAAGTCATAGAAAACTGTTGGCAGATACGGTCACTCCAGTTAGCATTTACCTGAGACTCAGAGATCGATTTGCTAATTCTGTGCTACTGGAAAGTTCAGACTATCATGGGCAGGAAAACAGTTTCTCATTTATCTGTTGTGACCCATTAGCAGAGTTTTCGTCAGATGGAAAATCCATTTCCGTGGTCAGGCCGGATAAAGATCAGGAAGTTCATCATTTAGACCAGCCATCGGATCTCAAAGAACATTTGACAGCATTCATTGGATCATTCGTTTGTGAAACAGATCAATTCAAATTTATTACCAATGGCCTTTTTGGATATATGGCCTTCGATGCGGTTCAGCATTTTGAAGATATTAAGTTTAACCAGAAAAAATACGATGAGTTTGAAATTCCGGTAGTGCGATATCAGGTTTTTCGATATGTAGTTGCGCTTGATCATTTT
>JAJCYL010000383.1 GCA_029262955.1 Cytophagales bacterium
CCTACCCTCCCACTCAGAAAAAGTAATTGTTCATCCAAGGGAAAGTCTTCTTTTAAAAATGCTGCTCCAATAATTTTGTCGACCGCATTGTGCCGGCCAATATCCTCCCTGCACAGCGTCACTTCCCCTTTTGTATTTATAAGGGCGGCGGCATGTATCCCTCCCGTATGACTGAAGTTTACCTGATTACCCCGGACCAATTCAGGGAGACTTTGAATATCATTTTGATTGAATTGAATTTCTCTCAAAGCCCGTTCAGGGATGCTCTTGCACAATTGCTCAATGGAACCTTTACCGCAAACGCCACAACTGGAAGTGCTGTAAAAATTACGCTTTAAATCCTTCTCATCAACGACAATCTCGGGCCTTAACTCTGCCCGTACGACATTCCCAACCTCTTCAGCTTTCAATTCCTTTTGACAATGTTGGAGATGAACCAGGTCAGACGGTTCTGATATGATCCCTTCTGACAGCAAAAAGCCAGCTACCAACTCCAGGTCGTGGCCGGGGGTGCGCATGGTGATGGCCAGATCCATTTCATGACGATGGTCCAAAGGCCCATAATTCAACCTGATTTGCAATGGCTCCTCCACCACCAGCAAATCCGGTGCAGATGTACCAGGGTCATTCGACCTGATCACTTCCGTATTTGTTACTCCGCTATTCACCAATTAATCGTTTCATTATACTAAAAAGGAAGAAAAATTTCCGCAGTCCCAATATAAAGACATCATCATTCCCGAAAATAATGGCCTTACTTTGTAAAAGGACAATTATTTATCGGGAATCTCACGGTGTTAGTATATTGAACCCAGGTTAAAATTAACCAATTCTCATCTTGAGGACTATTTTCGAGATCAATGAGGTGCTTTCTGTAGTACTAATTGAAGTGGTATCGTAAACGACCTATAAAATAGAGAAATATAATTGCCAATCAACCTGATTCATAATTGCTTATTGACTTTGGTTACCGTAATTTTGTATCCCGTTAAGTCACTCACTTATGGCATCTACGAAATATATTTTTGTGACTGGCGGGGTCACCTCTTCTTTAGGCAAAGGAATCATCTCGGCATCACTTGGCAAACTGCTTCAGGCACGGGGGTTTTCCGTTACTATTCAGAAATTTGACCCGTATATCAACATTGATCCGGGCACACTAAACCCATATGAACATGGGGAGTGCTACGTAACAAGTGATGGGGCTGAGACTGATCTGGACCTGGGGCATTATGAGAGGTTTTTAAACATCTCGACATCACAAGACAACAATGTAACTACGGGCAGGATTTATAATGATGTCATCACCAAAGAAAGAAGAGGAGACTATTTAGGGAAAACCGTTCAGGTTATTCCTCACATTACAGACGAAATAAAGAACAATTTTTACAAACTGGGTGAAACCGGAAAATATGATTTCGTGATTACTGAAATTGGTGGATGTGTTGGTGATATTGAATCACTTCCGTTTATTGAAGCAGCTCGTCAGGCAAGGTTAGAGCTAGGCCCAACAAATTTCATATCTATTCACTTGACTTTAGTGCCTTATTTAAAAGCTTCCGGAGAGTTAAAGACTAAACCAACACAGCATTCAGTTAAACAACTGCTAGAATCAGGAATTCAACCTGACATTGTGGTATGTAGAAGTGAACGCCACCTTCCTCCAGAGATAAGAAAGAAAGTGGCCCTTTTCTGTAACGTCCCCATGAACTGTGTCATTGAAGCACAAGATGCCGACACCATTTATGATGTGCCTGTCTTAATGCGGAAAGAAAGGCTTGATGAAAGGGTTTTGTCCAAACTTAAGCTGAGCCATAAAAAAGAACCCAAAATTGACAAGTGGAAAGAATTCCTTGGAAGGCTTAAAAATCCGACTGAAGAAGTAAATATTGGTCTGGTAGGTAAATACGTTCAATTGCCTGATGCATATAAGTCAATTATTGAGTCATTCATTCATGCTGGAGCAGAAAATGAATGTCAGGTCAATGTTAAGTGGTTTGATAGTGAAGAACTTTTCCCTGAAAATATCTCCCAACATTTTTCTGAGTTACACGGTATTTTGGTGGCACCTGGTTTTGGCGAGCGAGGAATTGAAGGGAAAATCACTGCCATTCAATATGCCAGAGAAAACGATATTCCATTCTTTGGAATTTGTTTAGGTCTGCAATGTGCGGTAACTGAATTTGCCAGAAACGTTTTAGGGTTGAAAGGTGCATCATCCACCGAAATAGCCCCGAAAACCAAGCACCCTGTTATAGATTTGATGGAGGAGCAAAAGGAAATCAAGAATATGGGTGGTACTATGAGGCTTGGCGCCTACAACTGCATCTTAACTAAGGGAAGCAAGGCTTACAGTGTATATGGACATACAAAAATTAAGGAACGTCACCGCCATCGTTATGAATTCAATAACCAATACCTCGATGCATTTGAAGGTGCAGGCATGATCGCATCAGGAATCAACCCTGAAACCGGGCTTGTTGAAGTAATGGAGTTAGCTAAACACCGGTGGTTTATTGGATGCCAATATCACCCCGAATTGAGAAGTACTGTCTCCAACCCACATCCTTTATTTGTTAAGTTCGTAAAGGCAGCTGTCAGCTTTAAAGAAGAAAAGGAAGACAAGAAACTCACCGAAAAAGATATGGCTGTTTAACTTTGCGCCTGTTTTTAAAAAACTAACCGTTAGAAATGGATAAGAATCAGGTGATCGGCATCACCATGTTGGTATTAATGTTCTGGGTATATATCGAGTTTTTCGCTCCAGAACCACCCCCACCAGAGGAGGTAACAACCACTCAGCAAGATCAAAGTCCAGCTACCAATGCGACTCCTTCAATTGGTACGACAATTGAACCTCAGGCTGTGCCGGATACTGTGCTCCAGGCACAAAGAGCAGCTCAATTTGGTGCATTTGCAGAGGCAGCTACAGGCGAAGCACGAGAAATAACAATTGAGAATAAGGATGTAAGAATCAAATTTTCAACACTTGGAGGCAGTATATCTGAGGTCCTGTTGAAAAACCACCTGACTTACTTAGGTGAGCCATTGATCCTATCAGATCAGAGCAATCTGGAAATCTCCCGCATTCTCTCCTCCCAGGGAAAACCCCTGGATATCAAAGATCTCTACTTTTCTACGAGAGCTCGTTCTGTCACGGTAAATAAAGGAGATACAACGAGAGTGTTGTTTACGCTGGAAATGGGAAATGGCTATATCGAGCAAGAATATAGTATTGCCAGCTCTGGTTATCAGGTTGGATATAACCTTAACCTTAAAGGCCTGGACAATCTTATTGACAATAATGACTTGACCATCCACTGGAAAAACCAGGCAAAACGACTTGAAGCAGACCTCAATGATGCCAGAATGCGAACCCTGGTACAGTATTATACATTGTCAGAAGAACTTGAAGACTTGTCGTCATCAAGCCCCGAATTAATTCAGATGCAATCAGAGCAAGGCATTAAATGGGCTTCTCTGAAACAGAAATTCTTCACATCAGCCATTATTGCAAGGAATGGATTCCGGTCTGGCAATTTTACCTCATCATACAATCCCCTTGACTCAGCAGTAGTTCGCGATGCAGATATGATACTCACCTACCCTATTGGTGACCTCAAAACAGGGCAAGGGGACTTCACCTTTTTCTTCGGTCCGAACAATTATCAGATCATGAAAAAGGTCACCGATGGATTTGCAGAAAATGTTGAACTGGGATGGAGTGTTTTTGCATACATCAATATATTTCTTACGGTTCCGCTTTTTAACTGGTTAGAAAACTATATCAGCAACTACGGAATAATTATCATGATCCTGGTGATTATTATTAAGATCATTTTATTCCCATTGTCCTACAAGGCCTACATGTCAATGGCAAAAACAAAGGTATTAAAGCCTGAGCTGGATGAGATTAAAGAGAAATTTCCTGATGATGCGCAAAAGGCCCAGGCAGAACAAATGTCAATGTATCAAAAGGCTGGTATTAATCCATTGAGTGGTTGTATCCCCATGTTACTCCAAATGCCAATCTTGTTAGCTCTTTTTAATTTTTTCCCGAATTCGATAGAACTCAGACAAAAGAGTTTTTTATGGGCTCATGATCTCTCTACTTATGACAGCATTCTTGATTTACCATTTACCATTCCCATGTATGGTGATCATATCAGTCTATTTACCATTCTTATGACCGCTTCTACCGTATTATATACCTGGTCGAATAGTCAAATGACTACGGTTCAGGGCCCAATGAAGACTATGCAGTATTTTATGCCGATCATGTTTATGGTCTTCTTGAATTCATATTCTTCTGGCTTAACCTTCTATTATTTCGTTGCGAATATTGTCACTTTCGGACAGCAGGCGATAATTAGGAAATTTGTTGATGAAGATAAAATAAGACACATGATAGAAGAGAATAAGAAGAAAAATGCCAATAAAAAGACTTCTCCGTTTATGGCTCGCCTTCAGGATGCCATGAAAAGTGCCGAAGAGCAAAGAAGAAGCAAGCCAAAGAAAAAATAGCTCTGGCTCAAGAATAAGGCTTTATACTCAATAATCACGCAAGAATTATTGGGCCAAATATCGATATAAGTTTAATTTGCACTTGAAGAGGCTGGCAGTTTTAAACAAAAAGAAGAAGAATGGCGAAATCGCAGGAAACATTTAGTAAAAAGGAAAAAGAAAAGAAGCGTTTAAAGAAACGAAAGGATAAGCAGGAAAAACGCGAAGAACGCCGAGAAAATTCCGCAGGTGGAGGTCTTGAGAATATGATGGCTTATGTTGATGAGGACGGAAACATTACCGAAACACCACCAGATCCCACTAAGAAAAAGAAATTAGTGAACGCTAAAACTATCGAAATTGGTGTTCCAAGAAGAGAAGATACTGGTCCTGTTATCAGAACTGGCCGCGTTGAATTTTTTAATCATGACAAAGGGTTCGGTTTTATTAAAGAGCTTGACACCCAGGAAAAGTACTTCGTCCATGTAAATGGTCTTACTGTAGAAGTAGTCGAGGGAGATAAGGTTGCCTTTGAAATTGAGCGTGGTATGAAGGGCATGAACGCCGTGAGAGTAAAAAAAGTCTAATTATTTTTTACTATAGAATTCAACTGTCCTTTTAACCGATTCCTCCAAATCATATTTATTCTTATATCCAAAATCTGTATTGGCTTTTTCAGATGTAAAGGTCAAATCAGTGCAGGTATAATTGACCGCAAATCGGCTTAAAGAAGGGTTATAATATTTGATTGGTCTCCATAATACGGAAACCAACTCTGAGATTGCCCCTAACCCATAGGCCAGCCACTTTGGCAACCATAAATTTCCAGGCCATATCTTATAACCGCAAGCAAGAACTATCCGATCAAAGAAGATGAAGAAATTCTCTGCCGCTCCATCTGTAATAAAATAAACCTCACCTTCAGCCTTGGTATTACCTTCCAATAGGGCTTTGGTTATCAGCACATGTGCATGAGCGCAATTCCCAACATATACATGCTGACATTTGGCTTCACCGTCTCCAAGCCTCACATAAAAGCCACTTTCTGCCATATTGAAAAATGCCTTCAAATGATAAGGATCTCCTCCACCCCAAATATCCGCCGGTCTGATAGCCGCTGTTTTTAAATTTGGTGAGTTACTACGAAGAACCAGTTGTTCGGCCTCACTCTTACTTTGGCCATACATGTTACTATAGCGTTCCGGATAGGCCACACTTTCATTAATATCTCTCAAAGGCTTACCAGTAAACACAGCATCAACGGTGCTGGTTGAAACCATCACTTTTACACCTTGGTGCTAACATG
>JAJCYL010000384.1 GCA_029262955.1 Cytophagales bacterium
CGATAATATCCCCAGCTTCTTTGGTCGTAAAACTTATTGGCATGAAGGTGTCCGGAAACTCGCCAATTCTAATGTTTACCCTATTTTGACTTTTAGTGACCTCATTCGTATTGCAAGCAAATACCATTGAGGTTAAAATCAAAAATACCACACCCGACAGAAGAGAATTTTTCATTGAAGGAGTAAGATTAACTTTTCAAGGTCAATCTTACTCATATTAAAAACTTTTTTGAAAACTTTACTTCAATCAAATTTCGTAACCAAGGCTAATTATCCCAGGTTTCACCTCCACCGCTGTTGCTGTCCCAGGTGTCTCCACCTCCGCTGTTGCTGTCCCAGGTGTCTCCACCTCCGCCATTGCTGTCCCAGGTGTCTCCTCCACCGCCATTGCTGTCCCAGGTGTCTCCTCCACCGCCATCGCTGTCCCAGGTGTCTCCACCTCCGCTTGACAACTTGTAACTATTGCCTATACTGTCGGTTGATCCAATACCCAAAGAAATTAATAGATAAAAAAAGAATGATAACATGATCTTTGTTTTTAGTTGAACATTAATTGGTATAATCAACTTTAAAATTGAGGGGGTATCGAGTGTCTGTATATGACACATCATAGAAGTTTTTAACTTCAAATTTTTGATGTGTAGGTCTTCTGTCTTAATTTACTATGGTTTTAGCGATGTTATAAATCGAATTTTTGGGCTATGGATGAATTAAATAAGATTACCCGTCTTTTAAGAGACAGGGTCAAGGATACTTACTCTGCAATTGACCTAGATGTCAATGAAAATACACCCAACAAAGAGCAAGAACTTCTTAATGGCATAATTGACGGAAAATTTTTGACGGATAAGGATGCAGCAGAGTTACTCTATGGAACAAATGCAGATGACCAACGTTATCGAATGTTGAAGTCGCGTCTTCGTCAACGCCTTTTAAATCTTTTGTATTTTGTAGATTATAGGGACAGTAAAACCAAAATATCCACTCAATTTGAACAGGAGAGCACCAATTATATCCATAAAGCGAAAATCCTATTAAGGGAGGGTCTTGATGAGATTGCGGAAAAGCTGGTTAACAAGGCCTTGGCCATCTCAAAGGAGACTGAGCTTACTGAAGTTACATTAGAAGGCTTGGCAATTTTACGGAAACTCAATGCATTGAAGTGCCAACCTGCTACTTTTTACAAAGTATTAAATGAGCTCGAACACTACCAAAAGCTAAATGTAATCGAAAACAAAGCTTACAATCTCTATTATGAGCAAAGAATGTTGGTTAAGAAATCAGTTAATTCGAGAAAAAAGAACCTTGATTCAGCTATCAATGTAGTTAATGAACTTGAGAAGCTATGGAAAGAAACCAATTCTTTTAACATATTCGATTTCTATTACATCTTAAAAGTTATTTGTCATGAGTCTGTGGGTGATTACAAGATAATTCTCGACCTCACTCGAGAAACCGAAAAGTTGGTAAAGAAAAAAGCAATAAACCCATTAAGGTTTGATGAGCGCTTCAATGTTTTCATGAAAACCTATGCTCTTTTAAGGACAAGGCAATTTGAAGAAGGTCTTGAATTTATGAAAAAGTCACTTACATATTTTGAAAAGTCCTCTTCCAATTGGTTTGCCCTAATGGAGAACTATTATCTACTAGCCGTGCGGCATAAGGATTATGATTTAGCTGGGGATATTATAGATCAGGTTTTCCACAATCCTAACATGGATAAGTTAATGGCAAAACCAATTCAGAGATGGAAAGTGCTTAGAGCATATATGTACCATATACATCCAAATAAACACCTTAACGATATTGTAAATTTTGATGAATTCTATCTATCCCTTAATGTACTGAACCAGGATAAGAACGGATTTAACGTAGCTTTAATGGTCCTTGAATTCCTGCATTACCTAATTCGAGATGAAAAGGATAAATTACTCGACAAGGTAGAGCGGCTTCAGAAATATATCTATCGTCATCTAAATCAAGGTGATGTGACCTATAGAGACAAGTTATTTTTTAAACTCTTATTGGTTATGATTGACTCCGGTTTTGATTCTAATCTTGCCCAAAAAAGAGGTCAAAAATTGTATGAAAAACTGAGTACCGCTGACGAGCCTGGAGATGCCTACGCTGAAATTGAAATTATCCCCTATGAGGATCTTTGGGAACACGTAATCGCAATGGCCAACAAAGAATACGCTACAGCTCACTGAATAAATTACGCCTCAAGGTGCAATATTCTTGGCCAGCGATTGCTGAGATACGATCTGACCGTTTTCCATTCGCACTATGTGGTCCGAACTTATGATAGAATTATGACGATGAGTAATTATGATCGTTGTCCTGTTTTCCATGAGCCTATCCAATGCCTCTCTTACCAGATCTTCGGACTCCTGATCAAGAGCAGAAGTAGCTTCATCCAGAATCAGGATTGGAGCATTTTTGAGAATGGCCCTGGCAATAGCTATACGTTGCCGCTCACCACCTGATAATTTGGATCCTCGTTCACCAATAACCGCATCATACCCTAGTGGCATTTTTTCAATAAAGAGGTTGGCATTTGCAATATTAGCCGCTCTTATTATTTCATCAGTGCTCACTTTCTCAAGACCAAGTGTGATGTTGTTTCTTATTGAATCATTGAATAACACGGTGTCCTGACTAACAACGGCAATGTGACGACGAAGCGTGGTGATATCGAGTGATCTTATGTCAATGCCGTCGATTTGGATCATCCCTTCCGAAGGATCATGAAACCTTGAGAGCAAATCAACTAAAGTAGATTTACCAGCACCGGATGGTCCGACAATTGCGCAAGTTGTACCTTTTGTGATGCACAGGTTTATATTTTTCAAGACTTCAATGTCTTCATAACCAAATGAAACTCCTCTAAAACAAATGCTATCTTCAAACGAATCAAGGTATTGCCTCTCTCGTTCCTGCTTGATTTGGTGGTCCAGGTCCATAATTTCGAAAAC
>JAJCYL010000385.1 GCA_029262955.1 Cytophagales bacterium
AGATGAGGTCTATAGGGTAATAACTTTTAAGGACATTAAAACTGAATTAGATAAGAAAGAGATTGAAGCATGGCATAAATTAATTAGGATTCTTACTCATGAGATTATGAATTCTGTAACACCAATGACATCACTTACTGATACAATGAAAACGCTTTTGGAGGAACCAGATGGTAAGCAGAAGGCTATGCATTTGATTAATGAAGAAACAATAGAGGATTTGCGATTCTCTCTGAAAACCATACATAGTAGGAGTGAGGGGCTACTTCATTTTGTAGAAGATTACCGAAAGCTGACGAAAATTCCGGTACCTGAATTAAAGCAGCTAAATGTTCAAGAGCTGGTAAATCAAGTGACCAGGTTAATGCAGTCTGAAATGGAATCAGCGGGAGTTGAACTCACCCTGTTGTTGGATGATGGGATAAATATTCTGGGAGATCAAAAATTGTTGGAACAGGTATTGATTAATTTAATAACCAACGCCCTCCATGCGATGTCGGAGACTTCAAGACCAGGCCTGAAAATTATCAGCAAACTGAATAATGAAAAGAATCCAACTATACAGGTCATTGACAGTGGCTCAGGTATAGCGGAAGATAAGTTGGACAAAATTTTCATACCATTTTTCTCTACAAAAGATGATGGGTCAGGAATTGGATTGAGTCTTTGTCAACAAATAATGAACCTTCACGGCGGATTCATTGAAGTTGAATCCACACCTGGCAAGGGGACTACTTTCAAGCTTGTCTTTCTGATTTAACCGAAATCAAAGGTGGTTCCAATAGGGACTTAAATGCTCCCTTAGTTTGCGAAGGGCAATGACCATTTGGTTTTCAACAGTCTTCACCGATATGTCCAATTCTCCGGCTATTTCTCTGTAGGTATAACCAGATTCCCTGCTTAACAGAAATATCTGCTTGCATTTTTTCGGTAAACTCTCAATTGCATCATTAACTTTTTGGCTCAGTTCCTTATAAGTCAACTGCGATTCAACATTATCACTACCAGCAATTTCGAAGTTGGCAATATCATCTTTGGCCTGATCTTTTGGAAGCTGAAGTTTGAGATAATTGATGGATTTATTTCTTACGGCTGTGAATAGATAAGATTTGAAGGAGACTGAAATATTGATAACTTCTCGTTTTTCCCATAAATAAATAAATACATCCTGAACAATCTCTTCAGAAACCTCGTGACTGCGAACATATCTAACGCAAAACCGACACAAGTCTTTGTAATAAGTATAAAAGAGTTTCTGATAACTACCATGATCGCCCTTTGCCAATTGACCGAGTAGGAACTTTTCGTCATTATTTGAAAGGGATGTGGCCATTAATCTATGAGGGCTGGAGCGGCTAAAATATTAAAACCTACAATTTTCAAGCAGGATAACAATGTTAAAACAATCGCTCTTGTAAACTAGTGCGAAATAAGACATTTGCTCCGAAAAATATAGAAATCTTACAGCGTCTGCCTAATGGACGGAATGATATCTTCAAACAGGAGACTAAAGGCGAGCTGTTCAATAGAATCTGGAGGAAAATTGGTAGCCGTAGTAGCTACCACCATATTTTGATGAGGAATCACAAAGATGAATTGCCCACCAGTACCCCAACTAAAGAAAATATCATTAGTCTCGAGGTTTGCTACCAACTGACTGAAGTTTGAGAACCTCCACCAACCGTAACCAAAATCATTGCTGAAAGTGAACTGTGACTGTACAGAACCCATTTCATCAATATAGTCGCCTGAGACGATTTGGTTTCCGAACCAGTTTCCTCTCTGCAGTGCCAGATAACCAATTTTAGCCATACTTCTTGGAGTCATTGTCAGCCCACCGGAGGCCATGGTATTTCCGGCTGGATCTGTACCCCATTCGTATTCAATCTCCATCGGAGCGAAAATGTTTTCCTCCATAAACTCGTGCAGAGGTTTTCCGGTTTTATCTCTAATAATTTTTGAGAGGATCATAGCAGCGCCACTGCTATAAGCAAATCTACCACCAGGGACAGCCTCCATGATTTCCTGCAAGGCAAAATTGGCCCAGTCAAATTCCCTTACCATTCTGCTGGCTGAGTTCTGAGGGTCACCGGGTGCCCTTAAAAGCTCATTCCAGGAGATGCCGGTCCTCATAGAGATCACATGTTCAAACGTAATTTGGGCCCTTAACGGGTCGTCAAATGGAGTTTTGTCAGTTAAGAGATCTTTTATGGGAGTATCGATAGCGGGTATAATTCCCTGGTCTAAAGCAATTCCGGCCGCCAGAGATGACACGGCGACTGTAGATCCAGAGAGGTCAATCTGGTTATTTCTGTCTGTGCCACTGTAATAGTTTTCGAAAATGAGCTTGTCATCTTTTATAATGATTAGGCTTTTTATAAATCCATAAACTCCATCCTTAATTTTGTTATCGCCTAGTAGAAGTCTTGATTCGTCAATTCCTACCTCGCTCGGCTGTGCCAATTCCCAAGGTGATTCAGGAATAGTGGGCTCATCCTGAAAATCACAGGCGAATACTGTTGACAGTGACAGGATAATAGTAAACCTATTCATCATTTGATTTATTAAACCAGCCAATCTTAAACATTGCTGATAGGTTGAAACTGTTTAATTCAGAGCTACTTATCTCTGCCATATCTAAACCCTGCACTAGTCTATATCCTATTGATATATTTAGAATGCCAATTCTATTGAATTTGTAATCAATGCCAATCCTTGGATTAATGGCAATGAAATTATCTGAATCTAGTACTTCAGTGGTTTCAGCGGTACTCCAGGCTACTTCTCCCAGGCCAATTTTAGTTTCTGCCAACAGGCTCAGTTTTCCTTTTTGTAGGAGTGGATAGGCTCCATAAAGACCGGCATAAGTGTAGTCTAAATTGAAAGAATTGGGAAAGATGAGGTTTTTGGAAAACCCGCCACTATATGCTTGAATAAATGTTCCCACTTGCCACTTATTATGAATAATTATCCCAACCGCACCACCATAGCTTTGTGATGATGATTTTTTGGTTGACATCTCAACAAGTGGAGCGAGGTATATGCCAATACCCAGTCTATCTAGTAGCGTTACTTTGGGAATTGTATCTGCTTCGAGGGCTATAATTGCACTATCACTTAATGTAAAGGACTCTGCATGGCTTAATGTATCCAGACCAAATGCGGATTTACTCAGAAAATGGTTATTTCTAATCTCGAGTTCTTCATTTGTAATTCCCATTTTCAAGTCAATAAAGGCAATTTCTTTAGCAGAATCATTGCCTAGTAGCGCAATTTCACCCCATCTCTTCGCAATCTTGAAGATTGCTCCTTCATTGTCTTTGGGCAAAAAAGCTTTTTCAGAGGACTTATTCTTCAGCACCTTCTTGCTGTATCTTGGAGTAAAATAAGCAGAGGTAAACGATTCCTGCCCTGCGGCTTTCCGCAATTGTATGAGGTCTCCTTTTTTAACATCATCAACTAGCCAGATGGGGGACATATTTTGTTTGTTCCCTACTTCCCCACTGCGAATACCTAATTCTAAATCCAGGATCGCAAAATTTTTCATTATGCCATAAGCCAGGGTGGCCTCCTGACCCCTGATTTCAACAACCGTAAAAGGTGCTTTGTAGAATTGAGACGACAAATAGATTTTCTCCGTACTATAAGCCTTTAGATCAGGTCGGATATTCTTAGCTGCTTCATAGGTATAGTAAACTGAGCGGTATTTTCCATCATTGGAAGGTTCATTCAATTCAACAGCATCTCCTACCTGAAAATCTGTTGGTTCACCGTATTCAGCGGAAGAATTTTCTTGGGCGATTGTGAAAGCACTCAGGAGTGAAAGTAAAATGGTGATTGGCAATCTCATGAACTATATAAATAACAACATTGAGTACTAATTCCCGAATTCACGTCAATAGTTTAGAACGCAATTAGTGAAGTTAATCTATAAAATGCCTTTTCCGATGGAAAAAATCCGCATTGATTCATTCATTTCTCACTAATTGAAGCTTTGGTGAATGATCAAAGACGAAATATGTGCTTCGCTCAGGTAAATCCTCCTTTCTGATAGACAAGATGTTGGCATTGATATATCGCACCTCTGGCAAGTAGGAATTCAGGCTGTCAGTCGCAATCTGAGGTCTTTGCTCAATGAATGGCCCTATCTCACCCAAATTGGTAGGAGATTCGGTATCATTTTCCAATTCAGGAATTCTGTAGTGCATGGGAATAATGATCTTTGGTGCAAGGACTTTGAAAGTTTCAGCGTATGCCTCCCTGGAGATAATGTGGTAATCAGCATCCATAGGTATAAACAGGACATCTACATTCTTCAGTTCTTCAAAATTCTCTGGAGTTAAAGGTCCATTGTCCCCCCAATGTGCGAAGACGATATCATTGACTTCAATTTTCCAAATGGTGTTCATTTGACCGAATTCTTTTCCGTATGGATCTGCGTGCTTTCCAATTATACCTGCGACATTGAAACTCCCTATACTGTATTCTTTAGGATTTTGATAAAAGGGAGTTTCGAGCATCCAATAGGGTCTCATCCCTCTAAAAATGCCCCCATCGTGGTCATAATGTGGATGTGTTATAAAGACTGCATCCACTGAAATATCGCGTTGAAAATCATAACCCAGCCAGACCCTGTCAGCATAGGGATCTAACATGATTTTATCATTGTTCGAGCCAATAATAAAACAAGCATGAGCAATGTATTCAATTGAAACGCTATTTTCTGTAAGTGTCATTTCAGTTTTAG
>JAJCYL010000386.1 GCA_029262955.1 Cytophagales bacterium
AACGCTCCTCATTAATTCTATCAAACTCCTTTCGAGGCATAAAGACTTCTCCTCTAACTTCAAATTCCTCCGGATAATCCCCATGACCAAGTCGTAATGGTAAGGAGCGAATTGTTTTGGCATTGGTTGTAATATTATCTCCTCTTGTCCCATCCCCTCTAGTAACAGCCTTTTCCAGGAGTCCTTTCTTATAAGTCACACTCAAGGCAACACCGTCAAATTTGAGTTCACAGAAATATTTGAAGTTGCTATGTTCAAGTCCTTTAACAACCCGGTCATGAAAATCAGATAGTTCCTCCTTAGAGTAGGTATTACCCAATGACAACATAGGGTACTTGTGGGTGACAGATTCGAAGTTCTTGGTAATGTCTCCGCCAACCCGTTGAGTTGGGGAATCCGGCAGTTTTAGACTGGGAAATTCTTTTTCAAGCTCAATCAGTTTATTTAACAATTGGTCGAATTCATAATCTGAAATCTCCGGATTACTCTGACTGTAGTACAAATCATTGTGATGATTAATCTTTTTGGTTAAAACCTCAATTTCCTGAACTGCTTCATCAAATGACATGCAGCAAATTTAGCAGACCATTTCTTAAAAAATTAGGAACCTGAAACCTGGAAGTAATTATTATGGGAATGACATCCTGGGCATTGCAGAAGCCTCCATTGACAAAAATTCCCTTTTGAGATATTTATAATGAGCTGTTAGTGCAATCATTGCTGCGTTATCCGTGCAGTATTCCAACTTTGGAATGTAAGACTGCCAACCATTCTCCTTTCCCAGGACCTGGACTCTATTCCTTAATCCCGAATTTGCAGAGACGCCACCGGCTATTGCCACGTGTTTTACACCGGTTTGATTAACCGCCTTCAACAATTTTGTCATGAGCATTTCTACCAGTGTATGCTGTAAACTGGCACAGATGTCATTAATATTTTCCTTCACAAAGTTGTCATCAACTTTTATTTCATCTCGTAAGAAATACAAAAATGCGGTTTTGATCCCACTAAATGAGTAGTCCAATCCTGGCATTTCTGTGCTTGGAAAAACAAATCGAGTTGCATCGCCAGATTTAGCATGCTTGTCTATTTCAGGACCGCCAGGATAGGGAAACCCCAACAATTTGGCTGATTTGTCAAAAGCTTCTCCAACAGCATCATCCTTGGTTTGGCCTAATATCTCCATTTCAAGATAGTCCCTTACTAATATTAGCTGAGTGTGACCTCCGCTTACGGTCAAACACAAAAAAGGAAATTCAGGTTTGGGATCATCGATAAAGTGAGACAGCACATGAGCTTGCATATGATGGACTCCAATCAATGGAATATTTAATGATAAAGCCAATGACTTGGCAAACGAACCTCCAACCAATAAGGACCCAAGTAAGCCCGGACCTTGAGTAAATGCCACCGCATTGAGCTTATTTTTAGCTAACTTTGCCTCTTTAAGGGCTTTTTGAACAACTGGAACAATATACTGCTGATGCGCCCTGGAAGCCAATTCTGGAACAACACCACCATAACTTTCGTGTATCGATTGTGTGGCAATAATATTGGAATGAATATTGCCGTTTATTATGACTGCTGCTGAGGTGTCGTCGCAAGACGATTCAATAGCAAGGATGTTAGCCATTTAAGGTTTTGAAAAAGAATTTAAATAAACTGCAAGTTATCAAAAAAGGTGTTTTGGGCACACTTCTTTGGATTGGTACGATACTCGGTGTCTTATTTGTAGTTTCATTCTTCGCTATCCAGATTCCTTATATACAAACTAAGATTGTAAATAGCCTCACGAAGTACTTGAGCAATAAAACTGAACACAAAATTTTGATCGGCTCAGTGAATATATCATGGTTTGACAGTATTGCACTCAATGACCTTACAGTTATCGACACGTTTGATTCAACCATGTTAGAGACTCAAAGTGTACTAATCGATTTCAGTCTTTTAGATTTAATAACCGGTGATGACATTCACCTCGATGCTATACAATTTGAAGGAAGTGGCATGTTTTTACAAAAAGTTAATGACTCGACGGCCCTTAACATCTCCCATTTTATTAAAACGTTAAAAGGACAAAAGAAGGCTAAAAGTTCTGGGTCGGAGTTAGCCACTGTCAGAATTGGAAAGGTAAAGGTTGAAAATGCTACTGTGGCCGTTAATGATTTCAGGAAAGCCCCTGCCAATACCCCATGGGATTACAATCACATTCTATACAAAAATGTCAATTGTAGTATGTCAGATCTGGTTATTTCTGGTGATACTGTGGATGTTAGAATTGACAAACTTAGCGCGGAAGACGGTCAGAATAAGCTTCATATTCTTTCTATGTCCAGTATATTTCGATTTACAAATGAATATCTTCATTTTGATAACCTTGAGCTAAAGACTAATTTCAGCTCAATTAGTAATTCCGTTAAATTTAATTACTCAGAGCCTGCAGATCTCAGCTATTTTGTTGATAGCGTTGAGATGGAATTAACACTTGCCCAAACTGTTGTTCACCCTAAAGATATTCAGCTTTTTTCTATACCAGAAATTCCATTCCAGGAGCCCATAGAGCTTAGTGGCAAACTCCAGGGAAAAGTTGGGCGCTTTGAATTTAATGATCTTCATCTAAAGCTTGGGGAATCAAGCGAAGTGACAGGTTATATAAGCATGAATGGCCTTCCCCACATCAGGGAAACCTTTGTGGATATGAGGCTGAATAAGTCGTATTTAACCAGTAATGATCTAAAACGATTTACTCCCTTAGAAACACATCCATACTTAGACTCTCTAAGGTCCATCAGAGCAAGGGCCTCATTCCTTGGTTTTTATAATGATTTTGTTGCGAATGGTTTTTTCGAAACAGGTCTAGGAAATGTACAATCTAACCTCAACCTCAAGTTACCCTATGAAAAATTTGTTGGTCGATATTCAGGCAAACTGACCTTGGATGATTTTCAACTAGGCAATTTCATCCATGAACCAAGTGTAGATATCGTTAGCATGCAAGGCGCTATTAAGGGGAGTGGTTTCGAACGAAATAATGCTGCTTTTTTCTTAAATGCTACAATAAACGAAGTTGATTTCAATAATTATCTATATACAAATATCCAGACGGATGCCGAGTTTGCAGCGCAATTTTTCGAGGGAAAAATTGAAGTTAATGACCCCAATCTCAAATTCGATATCGCAGGAACTGTAGACCTGAGAGATAATCGTGATAGAGTAAATATCAGCGGAATCGTTGACACTCTGAACCTGAAAGCACTTAATCTGAGTAGTCAAGACATTTTTTTGCATTCAACATTAGATTTGGATTTTGTTGGGCTTGAGCTTGACAGTATCATTGGCTTTGCCGATCTAAACAATTTTTATCTACGAAATGAAGACAGAGATATCCTAATCGATTCAATTTCAATTATATCGGTTGAGAATTTCGGCAACCGAGACTTGACCATTAAAACTGAATTGCTGAATTTGAATGTTTCTGGAAATTATAACTATTCCTCACTAATCGGAGATATTGGTCACATTTGGAATGAATACAAACTGATTTTTCAAAATAATCCAGACAGCATTAGCAGTTACTTTTCAAATGCTGATCCAACAGCCGTTAATTCATACAAGATCGATCTCTCCTTAAGTGTTAAAGATGCAGATCCCTATCTCAAACTGTTTACAGACCAAATCAAGGTTGGCAAAGACACCCAGGTAAAAGGAACCTTTGCTCATGGAGAAACTACAATTTTTCATTTAACCAGTCATTTGGATACAGTTCTGATCAATGACAGGTTGTTCTACAATAATCAGCTTGATTTTAACACATCCAAACTATCCGATAACACTTCTGTATTGGCTATGGTTTTCCTCTCTTCTGAGCGTCAGGTGTTCAGTCAATCTACATCATTTGACAATCTATATTTTGAGGCTATCTGGTCAGGAAATGAAATCAATTTTAGCACCAATATTCAACAGACAGAAGCCAATAATAAGGCTCAACTGTTTGGTAGCTTTGTCTTTCTTGATAACAAATATCAACTTCATTTTAAGCCATCAGAGTTAATCGCCATCGGACGTCAGTGGAAATTCTCTCCAAATAATAAAATTATTTTTGATCATGGTGATATCATTTTCGAAGACTTTCAATTAAATCATAACGACCAGATTCTACAACTATCAGGAACATCTTCCCGGGATTCTGACAAAATATTGTCCTTAGTGATCAACAATTTCAAACTTGACAACATCAATCCGATTATTAGTTCAAAACTGGATGGGGTGCTAAACACAAAAGCTAATATTACAGGTTGGGGTGAAGATTTCCTGGTACAAAGTAATCTGAGTATTTCGAAATTAGAATTGAATGAATTCTTAATCGGAGATGTAATAGGTACATCCAACTGGGAGAATGTATACGATCGGCTAAGGCTTGGATTTGAGGTAGACCGATTGGGTCACAAAGTGATTCAACTAGGGGGCTACTTTTATCCCAAAGAAGATCAACAGTTAGATATCGTCGCAAATTTCAACAAAACCAGCCTTAAGGTTGCGGAACCATTCATTAGTAGAACCTTTAGCAAAATTGACGGCTCGTTAACCGGGCAATTCATGGTCGGAGGAACTTTGAGCTATCCAATTTTGGAAGGAACTGGGGCTGTAGAGGATGGAAAAGTGACTGTAAATTATTTAAATACAGACTATGACTTTAACGGAAATGTGATTTTTAATGAGAATGAGATCGGTGTTCGAGACCTGAAAATCGTTGATAAAAACAACAATGTTGCTTCTGCAAATGGAGGCATATTCCACGATGGGTTTCGAAGTTTTATCCTC
>JAJCYL010000387.1 GCA_029262955.1 Cytophagales bacterium
AAAAGTTTAACGATCCCAATCATAGCGTTACTACTCTTCAGTTGCAATGTTCAGGATAGAAAGTAACGGGTTATCAAGGAAAAGGGCATTGATGAATTAGATCGATTCTTTCAAGAAACAATCAATGACATTGAAATTCCGGGTGTTGTTGCCATAATTGCAAATAAGGATCAAATCTTAACCACGAAGCTTTCTGGAAAATGGATGTGGGGCAAGATGTGGACATGGAGGGGATGCTATTTTTGGAATTGCCTCGATGACCAAACCCATCACTTCAATGGCAGTGATGATGCTCTATGAGGAAGGAAAACTAAAACTAGATGATGCGATTCAAAACTTCATTCCATCTTTCCAAGGTCGAGAGGTTATCGACCAATTCAGTCCATCCGATACTACTTATACAACCAAACCCCTGAAAGAAAAAATAACAATCCGTCATTTCTGAACCCATACCTCCGGCTTGGGATACCCTTTTTCAAACCACATGCTGAATTTATTGATTCTAAGGAAAGGTACAGGAACTTCCTTACCAGGACCATTGGATCTACCCCTGATCAATCAACCAGGCAGCCGATGGAAATATAGCATGAGCACCGGGTTCTGGGAATATTGGTTGAACAATTAACCGGACAAACGCTTCAAAACTTTTTTAAAACCAGAATATTCGATCCTTTAAAGATGAACGACACCTTTTACGCTATCCCCAAACAGAAATATGATCGGTTGGTAACGCTACATCTGAGAAAAGACGGTGTCCTCAGTGAAAGACCGAAACCCCTAGTGAAAGACCAAAACGCTTCTGTCCGCGGAGATGGAGGTCTGCGATCGACAGCAGAGGATTATATTAAATTTCTCAAACTGTTCTTGAATCAAGGGACCTTGGATGAAACTAAATATTGAGTGCAACATCGATCGGGTAATGACGAAGAATCATATTGGCGACCTAGTTGTCGAAGAACAACCTGGGATTATTAACAGGTGGTCTCAAGCATTCCCATTTAGGGGCAAATAGAGATAAGTTCGGTCTAGGATTTCAAATCACTGTTTCAAATGACAGTAATGCGACGCAGCGAGCTAATGGAAGTTATAGTTGGTCTGGTATGTTCAATACTCATTTCTGGGTTGACCCCGAAGATGAAATCGCAGCGGTGACCTTGATGCAGGTGTTGCCCTTTTATGACGAGGCTTGTACCAGAACCCTTCAGGAATTTGAAAAGAGAATTTATGAGAATCTGTACTAATAGGTTTTCTGTTATTTTTTGAAAACGTTCGTCCTAGACTCACGTATTAATGCTTTTGCCAAAACAGAAGTCGCATCAACAATAAGGCTGCCCTCAATACTTAATTGGGTTAGAGCCAACGGAATTTCTGTGCAGCCAAGGATTATGGCTTGAGCACCCATTTTTGACAGATTAGATGCTGCACTTATTAGATCTTTTAGTGCCTTTTCATCGATAGGATTAGCATGGGCTTTTATCCCATAAATTGGGTCATAAATTGCTGGTTGGACGAAACCATTTTGAATCTCCTCAGATGGATGAATTACTTCTATTTTTTTTTGTGATAAAATATTTGAATAAATATTCGATTTAATAGTTCCTGTAGTACTGAGAACACCAACCTTTTTGACACTCGGATAGTTAGTTATTATGAAATCACATACTTCCTCGACCAAATGCAAAAGCTTACAATTACGAGGTATTGCCTCCATAATCCCTTCGAAAATTTGTGGTGCATGTGCAGTATTACATGGAATCCCAATAACTTCAGCACCATATTTACTAAGAGTAGAGATTATGTCAGCAATTGAATTCGCTGGATTCTCAGAGACTTCACCTAATAGAAACTTAGTTCTATCCACAACTTTGTGAGGAGCAGATAACATAGATACAGGCAAATGTTCTTGATCACAGGTGGCCCCTGTATGGTCATAGATTTTTTTGATCAAATCTATTCCAGCGTAACTTCCTATTCCCCCAACAATTCCAATCATTCTGTGCATTTAAAGCTTTATTTACTGGATTTTGGTTATCTTAATCCCGCCTCCGCTTAAATAATTAGAACGAATTCACAAAATTTAAAATTCATCACTCTTGCAAGGATAGAAGCCACACAAAACCAGAATCAGGATTTTGATTATTTAAATTCTATAGAGCTACATAAGGGTGATGAAATCACCAACTAATTTCGCTTTTGTTCAAAAAAGAAAACCCCCTTTTTATTTGCTGTTACTATGTCAAGAAGCCCATCTCCACTTATATCTGTGGCGACAACATTCAAACCGACACCTGAATCATCATCTACCTGATGCAGTATCCATTCCGGATTCTCTCCCTTTACAAACTCAATCCACACAATAGCCGAGGGTTCATGCCCTCCCTCACCTTCACCGCTCGAGGCGTAATAGCGCTTTCCGGTTATAACATCAGGTTGCCCGTCTGAATTGACATCCTCAAAAGCCAAGGCATGGGTTTGTGAGACCTCACTGCTAATGAGATGCTCCTCCCAGTTCTGAGCATCTATTTGTTCTTGCCACCATATTCCTCGTTTATGTGCTGAAGAAGTGATGAGATCATTGTCCCCGTCTCCATCAATATCAAAAACTTCCATTTGTGCACATGCATCACCCAGAGACACAGAGTTGAAGTTCCAATTGGACTGCTTCACATTTTGCGGGCCTTCCCACCAACCGTCAGTAATAATGACGTCTGAACGGCCATCTCCATTTATATCATCATACCCGAGACCATGAGCAAATCGCTTAGTACCTGGAACGCTGTCTTCCGTAATAGTAAATTTTTCCCAGGTAGTTGCACCTTTTGTGTTGGGTGCCCGTAACCATATCATTTGATTCGTAGCCGCATCTCCGCAGAGCAAGTCTCTTCGCCCGTCTCCGTCAACATCAACAAACCTGGGGCTCTCATTACCTACTGTATTGAAAATTATATATCTTTTCCAGTAGTCAGAGGCATTTTTGGGATTCTCGTACCAGTAAGTCTCGGTTCCGGGAAAGTCGACCCTAATAAAATCGATCCATCCATCTAAATTGACATCCATGGCAAAGTTAAGCATTGAATTGCTGTATCTGTCCAATATATCTCCAACCCTCCCCTCTACTATATTAAAAACCCGAGCTGTATCTATTTCATGACGCGTCCAGTCCGGTGCTTCAAACCAGAATGCCCCAGCCAGTACATCGATCTTTCCATCATTGTTAACATCTCCTACGGCCACTCCTTCTGATAGAAATTCATTTGATAAAATTTGTTTAGAAAATGAAATCTGCTTTTTCACCGGCCCACAGCTCACAATCACTAATAAGATGAGACCATAAATTTGGTTTATACCGATCTTCACCCAAAAACTGGCTTTTTCTAAGGACACTAATACTTTGCTTTTGCTCTTTTTCATAGGATGATATGGGTATTATATAAGATTTGATAAATCTAAATTTTTAACAAATCACTCTGTTCAAGAGAATTAACTAATCACCAAAGAATTTTACCCATCGATGGTGGAGATGAATTTATCTACATATTAAGCTGTGCCGAAATCATCTTTATCGGATAGTTCTGAACAGCTTTACGAGTTACAATTCGAAAAACACAGGTCAATCTCAAATTAGTTTATCTAAAACTATTTTT
The DNA here is from genome assembly GCA_029262955.1 of Cytophagales bacterium. GTDB lineage: Bacteria > Bacteroidota > Bacteroidia > Cytophagales > Cyclobacteriaceae > JAJCYL01. The sequence goes on from JAJCYL010000387.1 coordinate 3,645, forward strand.
AAAGTTCCCGTCGTTTTTGCTCAAAAAAGAAAACTCCTTTTTTGTTGGCTATGGCAATGTCTATTAACCCATCCTTTGTAATGTCTTCCGCTACAATATTTAAGCCCACTCCCGAGTCATCATCAATCGGATATTCTGTCCATTTTGGAAAAGGTGCTCTTTTCGGATCATATTCATACCATGAGACAACCGGTGGCCCGTGATCCTCCGGATCTTCTGAGTTGTGTGCGTAAAAACGATTTCCGGATATGAAGTCTTTCCGGCCATCACCATTTATATCAACTGACATTACCGCATGAGTTTCAGCAATTGTCTGACTGATCAGGTGCTCAACCCATTTTGTTTTGCCACCATCAGTAATTTGTTCATGCCACCAAAATCCACTGTAGTGAGCTGAGGCCGAAACAATATCATTATCCCCGTCTCCATCGACATCATTCGCATACATGTGAGAGCATTTTTGTCCAAGGTCAGCTTCGTGGAATATCCATTCTGGTTTTTTTGGATCGCCGGGATTTTCCCACCAACCAAACCGAATGAATACATCATTGAAGTTGTCGCCATTGACATCCCCGAAACCAAGGCCATGGGCAAACCTCCGCGTTCCTTCAACACCTTCTTCACTGATTGAATATTTTTTCCATTTAAGATCGCTCTTATCTGATGGGGATTTGAGCCAGATCATTTGGTTATTGGTGGGATCTCCACAGACCAAGTCTTCTCTACCGTCGCCATCAACATCCACAAAAGTGGGAGATTCGTTACCAACAGTTTCATAAATGGTATTTACATTCCAATGACCTTTTTTATTCCCCGGGTTTTCATGCCAGTAGGCCCCCTTTCCCGGAAAGTCGATACGAACAAAATCGATCCACCCATCCTGATTTACATCTTGGGTGAAGTTGAGCATCGAGTTGCTGTAACCTTTGTTGAAAGAAAACTCTTGCACCTCGTAAATTTCATGTTTTTCCCAGTCGGGAGCTTCAAACCAAAATGGACCTGCCAGGATATCGGTAAGGCCGTCATTGTTGACGTCGGCTACCGCAACCCCTTCTGATACAAATTCGTTGTGAAGCACGGTCTTGTTAAATTTTACGGGATTTTGACCGTAGGTATTAATGCCTGTAAGCAATGGCATTAGGATCAATAAAGCATATTTTTTATCTATCATCGGGATGATTACTTTAGACTTAGTAGATATGTAAGTAATGAATTAAAATCTTTTTTGTTTAAGGTTTCACCAAAACTGTCAGGCATTAGTGTGAATGGTGTTGCTTTCATCTCTACAATATTGGATTTGGCTATTGAAAATTCCAGACCGGCCACATTTGCAAAAATTACCAGGTTTCCTTCCTCGCGTCGAAGCAGACCAGACATTGCGTTACCATCTTTAAGCTTAATGTTGTAGTTAATAAATGCCTGTGAAATGTTCCTGTTTGGGTCCAGTATTTTTTCAGAGAGTGATCTTGCGCCCCAGTTACCGATCCCGTCCAGCTGAGGTCCGATATTTCCACCTTGCTCTTTTACTTCATGACAGGGGAGGCAGTTTTGATTAAATATCTGGATACCTTCTTCAAGAATTACATTGTCTGGATTATAGTCGGCCAGAAGCTGATCAATCAAACCTTGGATCTCTTCATCTGGAGCTTTCACACTCGATGTTAATTGATCATAAGTGGCCTTGTGCCTTGGTAGCATTGTATTAAAGAGACCTTCATTAATCTTTCGATCGAGCAATATCCTGGGAGAAACGTGCATTAGGCCAGCTGCATTGAAAAGTGCATCAATCCCAATTGGAGTTTTTACCAGCGATAAAGCAATTTCCTTTTTGGTTGTATAATCAAAAAGAGGTAGGGCACCGGCCAAAATGGTATTTCCTTTGTTAGATGATAGCTCACCTATAGTCCTCAAAAGTTGCTCGCGAAGTTTTAAAGGTTCGCTATGATTTACTATAATATTATTGGCTAGGCGTAATGCGAGGTTTGCATCGATTTCCAGCAATGCATTTACCGCCCCGGTCCGCACGAATATGTCTACAGTAGTTGATTCCACCAACCCCAGAAGAGCAGGAGTGAAAGCTTTCACTCTGAAATCTCTAGCAACCTTGCTGGCAAATAGCTGGCGGTTGGCGAGTTGTCCCGGATCTGACGCTGGTAAACTCAATACCTCTGAGGGCCGTATACTCCCAATCCCAATATTTTCCCTTTTGGTAGCAGAGCCGTCTATTAGTATCAGATATCCGCTTTTACCCTGATGCTCACTCAATGCCCATACGACATCTTCGCCATAATTCTCTGACGCGATCTCTTTTTGGGAAATCACTTCGTTTGTTTCAGTAAGACGGAGTTGGATTTTATTCGTAACTGGTGTTGGTTTATCCCCCAGTAGCGGTTGTTTTTTGTTACCAATCAGATAAAAGCCAAGCTCTTGTGGTATTGTGAAGTTGGGTGAATAAAGAGCACTTGTTAGGGTAGTGCCATCTGGCTCACTATTAAGCACAGGTATTGACGATCCGGCGTCCTCTATATTGGTATATTTCCAGCTATTGCCCTGGTAGGGGAAGTTTTCAAAAGGTAGTACTTTCCAGGTCGGGAGGTCCAATTCCAGGAACTCCCTGGCGAGTGAAATACCCCACGCTTTGCCCTGAGCACTCAATGAAGCACCTCGCTGTCCAACGCCATCCTGTAGCGAGGTAAACAATGTATATTGATAGTCCAAGTCATTACCGGCATTACCTCTGGCTACTTTGACCAGCCTGTCAAAATCAGCCAAACGCAAATACCTGGCTACATGACGGGAGTAGTTAATAAAGAGCTCATTTGATTCCTCATATCTGGCCAAATGATCAAGTAGGAAAGCAGCTGCTAATTCAGAGTCCACCCCTACCAGAACATCAGCAATAACCCGTGAATCATCCTCACTCCAGCTACCTCTTGCTGTGTATTGCATCACATCCTCGCTACGCAACTGATCCCGTAACGCCTGCCTTACAGAATAAAATAAATGAGTATCGTCCGGGTTTGCTGTTTGACGTAGTTTGACCAAAAGAGTCAATTGAGTAGGATCAGGATATTTAGCAAGTATCATAATTGCCGCCCTAATCACATGTGGATCACCAGATTTTATAGATTCAACGACAGCATCCAATATTGACTTTTCCGCTTTCTGTAATTCGAAAATGATCCTGAGAGCATGAACCTTTATACTAATATCCTCACTATTAACGGCCTTAACCAGTTGGTCTGAGGTTAGTGCATTTAACCTGAAGAGAATCCACAGACCATGACTTATCTGGTCAGGTGATGATCCTGACGAAGCGATCAACTGCTCAACGGGCACTACTGCCTCTTGTCCGAAGCGATCGACAATCTGGTCTGCAATTATTAATCGTACTGCCATGTTTTCATCAGAAAGACCCTTAAGTAACTCATCAATATTGGCAGAACTCCAATCAACACTTTTCTTGCTACTATTTACTTTGTAAGTGATCCTCCAGATCCTACCTCGTTGCCTGTCACGGCCAGGATGACTTAAAGGCACTTCATAGTGACCTATTATTCTGTTATAAAAGTCCGCAATGTAGAGTGCACCATCAGGACCAAGTTTCACGTCGACCGGCCGGAACCAGGGGTCATTACTGACAATAAAATCAGTCTCCTGTTTTGGTAAGGGAGTTGTTCCTTCCAGTTGGGTACTTAGCCTCAAAACGCGACTCAATACCACGTCACCATAGTAGAAGTTGTTTTGAAATTCATCGGGAAAGTCAGGGGCAGCATAATATTCCAAGCCAGCTAGGGCTGTCGAGCCATAATCGTGACGCATCATATAGGGAGCATATCCGATACCGGTAGGTTTTTTACCAAAATGTGGATAATCACCTCCACGTATCAGCTGGTAAACAGGGCTACTGTGACAATCAACACTGTACATATAGCCCATTTCATCATAGGCATATCCAAATGGATTGACCCGACCTGTCGTAGTGAGTTCAATTTTTGAACCGTCCGTTCGAAAGCGAAATGTATTGCCGGACGTCATGGGAACAGTATCCTTTGAGTTTGAGGCAACCACTTTTGAATTGTTTTTATAGCCGTGATCTGCGTGGATCCATCCGTCGAGCCCACGCACAAAATTATTGATCATACCATGAGTATCACTGAAGGTAAAACCGCTTAAAAGAACATTACGTTCATCCGCTTTGTCATCACCATCCTTGTCAACAAAATGATATACGTACGGAATACTGTAAGCAATTGCGCCAGCCTTT
>JAJCYL010000388.1 GCA_029262955.1 Cytophagales bacterium
TATGTAATAAGCTTCGCCCAGAAAACTGTAAATTGTTGCAGTGAGGGTATCCTGTCTTTCTTCGACATATTCCAAGATATCTTCCTCCTTATCAAGAATACCTTCATAATCATAGTCACCATAAAACTCTTCCAATTGATAATAGAGTTTTTCAAATTTCTTATCTCCAAAATCATACTGAGCCAACAAAGGTGATGTGGATAGAGCAATCAATAGAGAAGTTATGGCTGAAAGACGCATCATAGTATTAGAACTTTAGAACTAAAATAAGCAAAACACGATGTCTTTTATGATTAGCTGGAGGGAGGAAACAGATAACAGTATACTAAAGTAACAAAAAAGTTTATTGTACAATAGTAATTTTTTTTTGTAAAAAAGTTATTTTAGCCCCTCTTCCTCCAGCTATTTGTGATTTGCTATTTGCCCTGTCCATGTAATACATTGTGCAGGATTTTTTGATTTTTAAGAACTTAAACCAAAACAATGATTTGTACCTCATCAACCGTAAAGGGGCTGATTTGCCTGGGCCTTTTGGTTATTTTTCAAAACACGGTTTCTATTAGTCAAAATTCCATGGGTGTAGGCACCAATTCACCGAATCAAAATGCAGTGTTGGAGCTAGTATCACCAGGGAATAACCAGGGGTTCCTGATGCCGAGGTTAACAACTGGCCAGAGGACTGACCCAACATTTTTGACAAATCTGTCCGGTACATCAATGGGTCTAATGGTTTACGACCTGGATGATAACAATTTCTATTTCTGGAATGGATCAGTTTGGATCCAGATGGCTGGAGCACCCTCGACCGTAAATACAGATGCTACTATTATGGGCGACGGTGACGGGATTCCGCTCAGTGTTAACACCGGTACTGGACCTAACGAAATAGTGCAGTTGGATGGTTCTTCGCAATTACCGGCTGTGGATGGTTCCCAGCTTAGCAATGTCACTTCAGGTAATTTTACAGGTGCTTTGGCCGGTGATGTAACCGGAACCCAGGGAGCAACAACAATTGCCACAGGTGCAGTTAGTGGAGGTACTGGAGGTAAAATAGCTGATAACACCATTACAGATGATGATATTAGCACCTTAAGTACCGGGGTAATAACTGGTCTTGGTACAGCGGCTTCGCTGAATGCAGGAGCGGCTGCTAACAATGTGGTTCAATTGGATGGCTCGTCCAGACTGCCTGCAGTGGATGCTTCATTGTTAACAAATGTTCCGACCAATGGATCGCTACAAACTGCTTATAATAATGGGAATACCATCTCTACCGGAGGAGGTAATCCCTTTAGTGTTACTGGTTCGGAGGCTATATCTTTTAATGCTGGTTCGGGTAATAATTTATCCTTGTTTAGTACAGGTAACCTTTTATTTACGGGTGCCAACTTTTCAGTGGGAGGCACCGGTATAGTATCTGCAACCAGTTTTAGTGGTGACGGGAGTAGCTTGACGGGACTGACGCCAGGAAATTTGTTCACCATTCCTTTTGCAGATGATGCGACAACTGCGGCATTTGGCTCCAATACAATAATTAGTGATCCAACCATAGGCGCAGGTTTGGAAATAATTGATGATACAGGTGGCGGTGGTGCAGTTTTGGCAGCGGCATCATTTAGTGCTAATCCTACGAATAATAGTCCAGCACTCATTCTCTTTAACAGTCGAGGAACACAAGCTTCTCAAGCTGCTTTACAAAATGGTGACTACATAGGTGAAATAGAATTTGGTGGTGCAGTTGACGGAGCAGCTTTCGGAACTGCTGCTACAATTGAGGCTGTGGCAACTGAGAATTTTAACCCAGGGGCCTCAGGATCGGACTTAATTTTTAGCACCACTCCAAATACCACGGTCATTCCAGTTGAAAGGATGAGAATTTCCGAAGCTGGATTTGTTGGGATCGGGAACAGTACTCCCTTGTCTGATTTGCATATAGGTAACGAGGCTCATATTATTACTGAAGGAGATGACCTGGTATTGACCGATAATATACATACAGTGGGTGGTGTACCGACTTATACCAACAATGGAGCTGGAATGGTTTTAGCCCTTTCAGGGACAGGAACAGATTTTAACATTTTTGAAGTACCCAGTGGGTCCGCAGGTAATCCTGCTCCGCTAACCACACTTATGACTATTCAATCCGGAACCAGTTTTGTGTCTACGAATTGGCAGGCACAAGACGTTACAGTTGCTGGTGATTTAACGAATGCAAGTGAGCTCATTTTTGGAGATGCTGACAATTCAGCCTTATTGAGATTTAAAGCTCCCGATGTTGTTTCTAACCCGGTTCTCTGGACATTGCCAGATGGAGATGGAGCTGAAGAGCAAGTCCTATCGACAGATGGCTTAGGGACTTTACAATGGACCACAGCTGGGCATATAGCCGGAACGTCCTCGTCAGCGGTTGGTTCTAATGCAGGTGTAAATAATACAGGGAATTTTAACGCTTTTTTTGGCAATAATGCAGGTCAGAGTAATACAACAGCCGCTAACAACACATTTATTGGGTACAATGCTGGCAATGCCAATACAACCAACAATGCGAACACTTATGTGGGCTCTAATTCTGGAGCGAACAGCACTAACATCAACAACACCTTTGCCGGATACAATTCGGGTCTCAACAACACAGGAGCTAACAATACGATCTTTGGATATGCTTCAGGATCATCCGGTACTGGTCTGTCGGGTAACGGCAATGTATTTGTTGGATCTAATGCCGGGCAACAGAATACAACGGCTGGATTTAATACCATTGTTGGAGCCAATGCCGGTCGGGACAATACCACAGGAACAAGCAATACCTATATCGGTCAAAATGCTGGAATCGTTAATGTAGGCGGAGGAAATAATACATTGATCGGAGCATCGGCTGGCTCGCTCATGGCTTCCGGAGATAACAATGTTTTTATTGGTCAGGGTACGGCTTCAAGCATTACATCAAGTACGGGCAATATACTAATTGGTCAAAATGCTACTCTTGGCTCTAATGGGCTTTCCAATGCTGTTGCCATTGGGAATAGTGTATCGGCTGATGCCAATAATGCCATTGTTATTGGTGGAGCTGCCCATAATGTTGGAATTGGGGTATCAACTCCATCTTCGAAACTCGACGTTAATGGAACTGTAACGGCAACTGCAGTAAGTGTAACTGGTGGAAATGTTACCATCCCAATGGCTAATGATTATGCCTATTCCACTCCAAAAACTCAATACTACTCCCTGTCTAACAAGCAGTTCAATATAACCGGAGGTGCGGCTGGCCTCGAAATGGGGGAGTTAGGTAGCAACTACCGATATGTTGAAAACGGAGCGCCAGGCTCGCCTATTAATTTGTATGCACCGGTCAATTTCCCCGACGGCGCTACAATTATTCAAGTTGTATCTTATGTGTATGACAATGATACAGATGATGTATCTGTCGGTTTGATAAGGTTTGATCCGGTCGCTCAATCTAGTGCTTCAATGACCACTGTAAGTACTACTGGTACACCTGGTGATGCCACCCTTACTTCCGGCTTTATTAATGGCCCTGTAATTACTAATTCATCTAATAGTTACTACATACAGTTCTCCACACGTCAAGCCACATCTGAGCTTCGAATAATTGGTGTGAAGATTGAATACACCGTGGATAAGGCAAATTAAAACTGGGATTGAAACATAAATATCTTCTATTCTCGGCCCTCTTCTTTGGTTGTTTACTACAACTTAAGGCTCAAATAATAACAGAAGCCAACCTTCCGGTTAGCATCGAGACCAACATCATCGTTTCAACCAATTCTACCTGGACTAACAACGGGACTATTCAAAATGAGGGATCAATTGAGCTGACTTCGGGTGACTGGAATAATACCAATGTCTATACGGGATCAGGGACGATTACTTTAAGTGGTGGAACCAATCAAAACTTCGGTCATAATGATCAGGATATTGCAGTTTTGACTTTTGCCAATAGCGACAAAACTATTAGTTCCGGTGCTAAAGTTACCAATCAGTTGAACATGCCAGCGGGATTGGTGCATACTTCTCCTGGAAATGACTTAATAATCGCAAGCACCGGATCGATTATTGGTTTTGGTCCTGGGCAACATATCAATGGGCCGTTATTTCATGAAGGCACTGGTCCAAAGACTTTTCCGATAGGGTCAGGCATGGATTTCTACCCAACACTACTGGATAATGTTCAGGGGACAAATCCCATTGTTGGTTTAGAAGTTATAGAGCCGAATACAAATACCAATACTGAATTGCCGCTAGAAACAGTTTCATCCAATCGGTTTTGGAGATTAACAGAATTAACTTCAGCTGACTATACAGGTTCTACTATCACACTCCCTGTTGAAGGAGAAACACTCGACGACTTTGGGAGAGTAGTTGTGGCAGAAGCTTCATCCGCTGAATTAATTTTTAGGAATCTCGGACAATCTGCCTCATCCGGAGATGCCCTGAGTGGTACAGTCACCAGCTCTGGCTTGGCCTTGAATGAACTTTACGCGGTTGGGTCAAGATTAGCTTTGGCCAATACCGTAGACTCACTGGCATTGGTAGCCATCTACGATCAGGCAGGAGGCCTAGGTTGGAGTAACAATGCCAACTGGAAACAAGATTTTCTTACCACCTGGTCAGGGGTAAGCTTAGATCCGGAGGGGAATGTCACGGCACTTGACCTCAACCTTAACAATGTGGTGGGTAACGTACCATCTGATCTCAACAATATATCGGGTCTGCAATCCCTTGACCTCTCTGGGAATGAAATTACGTCGATACCGGATCTAACGGGTTTAACCTCATTAACAGCTCCGAACGTAAGTGACAACCGATTGGATTTTGCCAGTCTGGAAGCTAATAATGGCATAGCGGGTAGAGTATTCAGTCCGCAGAAGACATTTTTTACTCCTGCAGATGTCCTCTCAGAAGTTAATACGACGGTAGCAATTAATAGAGCTCTCAATGGCACAGCCAACATTTATACCTGGTTTAAAAACGATGTTGTCATACCAGGTGAAACAAGTCCAACCCTCACTTTTGCCAGCGCCCAATTTGCCAATGAGGGAACCTATCGGGTTCAGGTAACCAATTCGATTGTTACTGACCTAATACTTCAGACTGCCAACTATATCTTGAAAGTTTCCAGTTTGGAGCGTGACCGCATAGCTCTTAATAATATTTTTGCCACTACTGGTGGGCTGGAATGGATTAATGGTACTGGTTGGGATAATGATGACCTGTCTCAAAGATTTGGAGTAACAGTGAACAATAACAGGGTGACTGGTTTATCGCTTCCTGCAAACAACTTGCAGGGCAATATACCAATTGACTTGAAAGATATTGGCCAGCTAACTATCATTGAACTACAGGACAATGAGTTGAGGGCATTACCAAACGTAAGCACTTTGACTCAGCTGACTGCCCTTGATGTGACCAATAACAGGTTAGGGTTTGGTGACCTTGAGCCGAATTTAGGAATCAGTGGTTTCAGCTTTGATCCTCAAAGAAGATTCGGACTTACTACCACAGAGTTGGTACAGGTAAATAGTGACTTCGCAGTATCCATAGATATTTCCGGTGACAACAACCAATACCAGTGGTTCAGAAAATCAAGGAGAGCACCAGAGGAAATGCCAGGTCTGCCAATAGCAGGGGCGAACTCAGCCAGTTACATTTTGGAAGGGATCAATTTCGACAATATGGGTATTTATTATGTGGAAGTGACCAGCCCGCTTATACCCGGATTCACCATAAGGAACAGGAACCAGAACGTTTTTGCGGTCACTGACATATTCGGCACTATTTATCTTAATGAGGAGTCAGGGGTGGTGATGAATGAAGGTGATGTCCTGGTCTATGAGGTTCTTGCTCCGGGTCAACCTTTTGAACTAACAGGAACCGATGTACTAGATGCCACCGGCACCTACAGTTTTGACAATGTAATATTGGGTGACTACCTTCTGATTGGCAGGCCAGGTCCCACTTATATTAATGACGTTTTGCAGACCTATTATGTAAGTATTAATGATTGGGTGTTGGCTGACCCGTTGCTCCTTA
>JAJCYL010000389.1 GCA_029262955.1 Cytophagales bacterium
GAGATTAATTAGAAGAGTCTATTCTATTTATTGCATTGCCGTTTTCTGGGGACTTTTTTTATTACTTCTTCCAGCCATTTTTGTTCTTATTCAACGGAAAGAATGGCAAAAATCTGCCCTAAGGTTAAATTATTATTGGGCCATTGCATTTTTCGCCCTCTGCTTCGTTCGGGTTGAAAGAGAATTCAGAGAAAAATTAAGCTCTAAAAAGAAGTATATATTTTGTCCCAATCATTTTTCTTTCATTGACATTGCCGTCATGAGCTTAACTCCCGTACCCTTTGCCTTTGTAGGTAAGAATTCGATGTCAAAAATTCCTCTTTTTGGTTATATGTATCGTAAACTCCACATCCTTGTGGACCGAAGTAGTATGAGAAGTAGATACGAAACCCTACAACGATCAGTTGAAGCGCTAAATAGAGGGATAAGTCTTACTATTTTTCCGGAGGGAGGGATATATTCAAACAACCCTCCTCAGATGTCTTCCTTTAAGCCCGGAGCTTTTAAGGCTGCCATAGAAAATCACACGCCAATTATACCGGTTACAATAGCTTATAATTGGCTATTTCTACCAGATGATAATAAATTTCTGCCCAATCATAGGCGTCTCAAAATTGTTTACCATGAGTCAATTGATACTAGTAATTACTCAATTAAATCTGTCAACGAACTTGGTGACAAGGTTTTTAATATTATTGCAGACGAATTAAAGCGCTTGAATATAGATGAAGGTGACAAAAGAGACCTTAGCGAAGATAGCTCACTTGTCCAGGCTGGAAGTGGATCCTAAAAATGAAGAGCAGTTACTTCATGACCTGAGTGAAATTATCACGTGGGTAGAGAAACTGAATGAAGTTGACACAGAAGGAGTGCAACCACTCACTCACATGTCTAAAGAGATAAATCTTCTACGGGAGGATCATGCTGAAAATGGACTCGATCGCAATGATGCATTGAAATTGTCGCCTAAAAACAATGACGGGTTCTTTACCGTACCCAAGGTGATAAAGAGTAAAGGCAAATGAGCGAACTGATTTTTTGGAAGAGTTGGAGTTCGTCAGAACGCAAAATTTATTTAGCCCTTCTGTTTGCTTTCCTCACGATTTTGTCATTCTATACTTTCAGTGTTATCAGAGGAGATGACAATGCCCTAAACTGGAATATCACAAGTACTGCTGAAACTATTGAAGTACCTGTAATGAAGGTACAGGCGGGTCTTTTTGAGTTCGAACTCAATGCAGACAACTATCTTATTAATCAATATTATCAAGGAAGTGCCCATGACATTACGACAACTAGTGGTTATATTTTCCTAATTATTTTCTCCCTGGCACTTGTGGTCCTACTTGCCATATCAACTTATCTAAAGAGGTTTTGGTACCTGGTGGCAACCGGTCTTGTTAGTTTCATTTTTGTGAACTTCCGGCTGGAACAGCTTGAGATATTTGGATGGATTGACAACACTTTTCTTATAATAGTTTTATGCCTGATACTTCCAGTGAGCTACTATATTCATGCTTTCAAGTATGAGTTGGAATTTGTTTCAAGATTGATCCTATTCACCATTGCAATTGCAATCATAGCAGTATTTATAGCACTCTTTTCTCAAAACCAAAATCCATTTTATTTTCTTGTTCACTATAATTATACAGCTCCTGTAGTAATAAGTATTCTTTTCATCTTTTTGGTTTCTCATGAGATTATATTTCTGATTTTGTATCTCATATCAGGGTCGGTCAATCATCAAGGAAAAAACAATCTATTTCATTTCATTGCCTTGAGTTCTATTTACTTATTGAATTTAGGTCTGGTTTACCTGAAAAATGCTTATGTGATTGATTGGGACTTAATCTATGTCAATGCTTTCCTATTGTTAGTAATGTCAACAATAATTGGAATTTTGGGTTTTAAACAAAGAGAAATTCGGTACGAACATATCCTTCCTTTTCAACCGCTTGGCGGCTATTTTTTTCTTACTCTTGGAATAATCTGTTTCACCACCATTTCATATCATACCATAACATTAAACGATCCTGTTCTTGAAACCTTTGAGGATGCCATCGTGTTTTCTCACATAGGTTTTGGTGTCATGTTCCTTCTTTACCTTTTATCCAACTTTATCAATCTTATCAATAAAAATCTATCAGTTTATAAAATTGCTTTTAAGGAGGATAATATGCCCTACTTTTCGGCAAATCTTGCAGGGTTAGTTGTGGTGGCAGCCTTTTACTACTTATCTAATCAAGCGGCCCTACAACAAGGTTTTGCAGGTTATTACAATGGGCTCGGTAGTGTCTATTATCATGAGGGCAACAATTTCCTGGCTGAAGAATATTACAAAAGGGGAGCAATATTCGGATTCAATAACCACCGTTCAAATTACAGTATTGGTGAACTCAGTTACCAACAAAATGACTTGGACAAAGCAATTAGTAGCTTTAAAAAAGCTACTCAAAAAAACCCAACTGAGTTTGCCTACATTAACCTGGCCAACGCACAAAGAACAAACTTTCTCTTTTTTGATGCACTATTTACGCTCAAAGAAGGAGCCCGAAAATTTCCCGAAAGTAGTGAGATTATGAATAATCTAGGCCTGCTTTATAAGCGCACCAACCTCTTGGATTCAGCGGTTTATTATATGGAGGCCGGAGCCAACAATAGTTGGGGAAATAAAACCAATACCACTAATATCGTTGATATTCTCACAAGAAATCGGGTGAATCTACCCTATGATTCCCTCAGGGAAATTTTTGATTCTTCTGATCATTTGCCTCTAAAAACGAACCTACTTGCATACAGCAACAATACCACCAGATGGCTTGATGCTCAAATTAACAGCAACCAATTAGATTCAATCTTAGATTTACATCAATTCACTTACTTATATAATTGGGGATTTTCGAAACTAAACAACCCCTCTGAGAAGGATGTTTCAATAATTTCGCAGTATGCCACAACTCAAAATAATGCGCTCTATAGCCGTCAACTGACTTACCTCAGTGCCTTAATGAGCTATAAACGAAATGATCTAACCACCTCACTGCGCAGTCTTGGCCAATTGCAAAATGCAGCCGACAAAAAGGGTTATTATAATCATGTTCTGGGAATTATTGCGTTAGATCAGAATGCCCCTCAACTGGCGGTTGATTTTTTCACTCAAGCTGTAGAAGAAGATTATCCCGGTGCAGTCGTTAATCTCGCTATTTCCTTAACCGAAGCTGGAAAAAAGGCGGAAGCAATTGGTGTTTGGAATGAGTTGCTCATCAAAGACTCCGTTGAAGTAGCGAATGATATTATGGTGGCACTGACAGCTCCAATTAGTACTGTTATTAATAGTGATTCAGATGCGTTGAAATATCAGGCTATCAAATATCGATCGGAGGATTTGGATCAAGTAGTTCGTGAAAGTGTACTGTCTTCCATTAATGACCCTTCCTTTCAGATGGGCGCCTACAGTGCTAACATCAAAAGACAAACCGAAAGAGGCAATTATGGAGAGGCCAAGAAACATCTAGACCGGTTAGTACAAATTGACTCTAGTACCTACAAAAACATAATTGATGAGTTACAACGCGATCTCAATATGACAATGGCAGCGGACAAGCTGATCACGCTTGAGGATTTTGACACAGAATTAGCAGAATTTTGGTCAGCTAGTGAAGACCGGGTGGCGAGAGATCACTTCCGCACCAATGGATTTCAAAATCCGTTTAATGAGTCGGATGTCCTCATTGCTTCAAGGTTTTTTAAAGAGCAAGTGAAGGATTTAGATTTGGCTTATAACATAATTTTAAATGCTATTGAGATCAATCCCTATGCTGTCAGATTACTCAAAGAGTATATATTACAATCTATCGAAATCGGCCAATCAAACTATGGTAAAAACGAACTTGAAAAGCTGAGAGAGTTCCTTCCGGAGAATGAGTTCAAAGACTTCCAGCAGCAAGTCAATAAAGCAATTCAAGATTTTGAAAGTTTCTCCTTTCCCGCTTCTTAAATAATCGACTCCAGGACAGTACGAAAAGCAACATGTTTGTCTTTATATTTATCCAGATGTTCTTTTACTAATTCAGGTGCATATTTTTCAAAGTAACTGTTCAGGTTATCCAGGGTTTTTGAGAAGTACTGGATAGAATAAGTGGAAGCCTCTTCCTCACTAAGTAATCGGAAAATTTTATGATCAAAAAACAGTCCGGTAGCCATTACATTAGGTATGTGGACACTTCTCATCCAATCCAACCATTCGACTTCAACATCGGAATCAATATTAACAGTCACATTATAGAGAATCATAGGATTGAAAAGGTTTATTTGCTCAAAGTTGACAATATACGATTTCTTTGTTGAAAGCGTCTATTTGTTGAAAATTCCAAAATGGACTATCTTTGAACCTACAAAAGATAGTCCTAATACAGAGAGACGGTTTCAATTCTGGAGCCGTTATTTTATTTTTTAGAAGACAGAACAGCGAGATAGACATGGGAAATATATCTTATTACACGGCAGAAGGTTTACAGAAGTTAAAAGACGAATTAAACTATTTGAAAACTACCGGCAGAACAAATATTGCCAAAGAGATAGCGGAGGCAAGGGATAAAGGAGATTTGAGTGAAAACGCCGAATATGACGCTGCGAAAGATGCTCAGGGTCTTTTGGAGCTCAAAATATCCAAGTTAGAAGGAGTGGTTGGCAATGGCAGAGTAATAGATGAGTCCAAAGTGGACATTTCAAAGGCGTCCGTACTGTCAAAGGTCAAAATAAAGAACCTTAAAAATGGCATGACCATGAGTTATACACTCGTCTCAGAAGAAGAGGCAGACCTTAAAACAGGTAAAATATCAGTTAAGTCTCCGATTGGTAAAGGGCTATTGGGCAAAAAAGTTGGAGAAAAGGCAGTTGTTGAGGCACCTGCGGGTAAAATTGAATTCGAGGTACTCGACATAAGTCTAATGTAGTATGTCCAGTATTTTCACAAAAATTGTCAACAAAGAGATACCAGCACATATTGTTGCTGAAGATGACTCTTTTCTGGCTTTTCTTGATATCAATCCTTTAGCAAAAGGTCATGTATTAGTCATACCAAAGAAAGAAGTAGACTACTTTTTTGACCTGGATGACGACACGCTATCTGGGTTGACACTTTTCAGCAAGCGAGTTGCTCAAGCCATTGAAAAGTCAATTGAGTGCCTCAGAGTAGGAGTGGCCGTCGTTGGACTTGAGGTACCACATGCCCACGTACACTTAATTCCCTTAAATAGCATGGATGACATTAATTTCAGTAACCCGAAATTGAAACTGTCATCCGAAGAATTAGAATCCATTTGTGTCGCCATCAAATCCAACTTTGGTTAATATCTGGTAGGATTTCTGACATTATGTCACAATAACTACTTCTTTTTGGGGTTGGCACAACCCTTGATTCCCCTGTATTATCGAATAAAAAACTAAAAAAATAGACGGCACCTGAAAAAGAGGCAGTTTCTGGTGTGTCGATTAAAAAGTATAAAAACATGGGAAAAATTATTGGAATAGACTTAGGAACTACCAACTCATGCGTTGCCGTAATGGAAGGTAATGAACCGGTTGTTATTCCTAACAGTGAGGGCAAAAGGACGACACCCTCAATTGTTGCATTTTTGGAAGACGGCAAGGGTGAAAGAAAAGTTGGAGATCCCGCAAAGCGACAAGCGATTACCAATCCGAAGAATACGGTTACGTCTGTGAAGAGATTCATGGGTAAAAAGTTCAAAGACGTTTCTGAAGAGATGAAAAACCTTTCATATGAGGTTGAATCAGGTAATAACGATACAGTTAGAGTTAAAATTGGTGACAGGAAATATACACCACAGGAAGTGTCTGCAATGATTTTGCAAAAAATGAAGTCCACAGCAGAGGACTATTTAGGCACCGAAGTAAAAGAAGCAGTTATTACTGTTCCTGCATATTTCATTGATTCTGAGAGACAGGCTACTAAGGAAGCTGGTACAATAGCAGGACTTGAAGTAAAAAGGATTATCAATGAGCCCACCGCGGCAGCACTAGCTTACGGTTTAGATAAGAAGAATAAAGATATGAAAATTGCCGTCTATGATTTGGGCGGTGGAACTTTTGATATTTCTGTTCTTGAACTTGGTGATGGCGTTTTTGAAGTTAAGTCAACCAATGGCGACGTTCATTTGGGTGGGGATGATTTCGACGCAGTAATCATGAACTGGCTTGCGGATGAATTTAAAGCGGATGAAGGAATTGACCTAAGAAAAGATCCTATGGCTTTGCAGCGACTAAAAGAAGGTGCAGAGAAAGCCAAAATCGAACTTTCAAGTTCTACTAGTACTGAAATTAACCTGCCGTATATCATGCCGGTTGATGGAGTGCCCAAACACCTTGTAAGAACATTATCGAGAGCAAAATTCGAACAACTTTCAGACAAGTTAGTTCAGCGATCAATGGCTCCTGTTAAAAAGGCTTTAAAGGATGCTGACCTGTCACCATCTGATATTGATGAAGTCATATTGGTTGGAGGATCTACCAGGATTCCTAAAATCCAGGAAGAAGTTGAAGCATTCTTCGGTAAGAAGCCATCAAAAGGGGTAAACCCTGATGAAGTAGTAGCTGTTGGAGCTGCAATCCAGGGTGGGGTATTGACGGGTGAAGTAAAAGATGTTTTACTTCTGGATGTTACTCCGCTCTCACTGGGAATTGAAACTATGGGAGGTGTATTAACAAAGCTAATTGAAGCTAACACTACGATCCCAACCAAAAAGAGTGAGACTTTTTCTACGGCGGCAGACAGTCAGCCATCTGTAGAGATTCATGTACAGCAGGGAGAAAGACCAATGGCTAAGGATAATCGAACAATCGGCAGATTCCATTTGGATGGTATTCCACCAGCACCAAGAGGAGTTCCTCAGATTGAAGTAACCTTCGATATCGACGCCAACGGAATACTGAATGTTTCTGCGAAAGACAAAGGAACTGGCAAGGAGCAGAAAATTAGAATCGAAGCTTCCTCAGGATTGACCGATGAAGAAATCGCAAAGATGAAAAGTGAAGCGGAAGCCAATGCGGAAACAGATAAGGTCGAGCGTGAGAAGATTGACAAACTAAATGGAGCCGACTCACTAATATTCCAAACTGAAAAGCAGTTAAAAGAATATGCTGATAAACTATCTGATGACAACAAGACTAAGATTGAAGGTGCCCTGGAGCAATTAAAGGAAGCACATAAAAGCCAGGACATTGCAGCCATTGATTCAGCATCAGAAGTATTAAATGAAGCATGGACAGGAGCTTCTCAGGAGATTTATAATGCCACTCAGGGGCAGGAAGGGCCAGCCGCAGAAGGAGCTCAACCCGGTGCAGAAGCAGCGGATGAGACTGGAGACGTATCTGACGTGGAGTATGAAGAAGTGAATGACAAAAAGTAATCAAGACATCAATTAAATATAAAAGAGGCTTGAAAAACAAGCCTCTTTTTTTTTGAGTTAAAAAATAAATCTGGTATGGTGAAAACGAAGAATAATAGACATAAAAAAAGCCACCAAAAATGGTAGCTTTCAATTCTATAGCTTCTATTACTAAGAGACAGGTGCCTTTGTTCTGGAAATCTTAAATGACTTACGCTCTTTGTGACTGCAATACCCACAAGTGTAGTACTTCATTAACTCTCCTTCATCTTCAGCCGTCGCATCTTTAATTATTTCTTCTTTGTTTACCCTTAATGTTTGATAGTTACATTCCGAGCATCGCAATGCATGCAACCTTCCGTTATATTTTTCGATTTCAGTATATCCCGTTTCCTTATCAATCCATACGTCATAATCAACTGAAAAAGCATCCTCTTCCGCCTGCATACCTTCATCTAAATAGTCATCCTCTTCCTCCTCACTAAGCAAAGTCATCTTATTCCCATTTTGTGGGTTTATCCGTTCTGCATAGCGCAGCGCCTTTAATCTTTTTTCAATATAAAATGGATAATAAAATTTAAGAATTTGCTGTACAACCACACCAATTATACCAGCCATCATGGCACTTACAGCAATCCATATAATAAAAATGATTACAGTTTGCTGTTGTTTAATAGTATTTGAAAATATAGCTGCGCCAATTATCATTAAAAGTGCACTATACCAGAGTAGATTAATCTCACTTAGATTAATGTAATCATACTTTGTTTTATAATCTTTGGTGGTCATTAATTTAATCAAGTGCCCTAACAAGATTAACACCCCAACACCTATAGCGGCATATGCGGCCATTCTGCCGTACATGTTCCAACTTGCTAATAGTTCTGGTGAAATTTTTTGCATAGCAATAAAGCTTTAAACGTTAAATAGTCTACTCAATATAACCTAACCATAGCCGATTATACAAATATATTGAAAATGAAGGCAAATATTACTTTGACTGACTATTATATGAATAGCTAAGTATGTTGTCTGGTGGTCAAAGTGTAACTCATGAACGAATCACCAATATACTTCTGTTACTAAGGCTTACCATTATAAACAATTATTATAATAATCTTTGTCCTTTCAATTATTTTTCTAACATTTATACTCGCGTATAACATTGTTATATGCAATTAATAATAATCAAAAAAACTAAACTCACAAAAAAATGGTAAGAATATTAGTCCCATTAATGCTCATTATTCTCGGTTCTTGTATGAATAGCTCTGAAATTGAACCGAAGCTTACACCACCTGATTTTGCGAATGAAGTAGATCTTATAACCGCAACCTATGTGTTCAATGAGAAGTCCTATCAATTGCAACACTATTATGTGGGAGATTCAACTAAGACATTTATTGAAGATGACAGCTTTAATGCTTTGAAAAAATTAATTGGAGGAGAGGATGAAGATCTGAAATATCTTTTTATTGATGCATTCACTACGGATGTTTCGTACTATATCTATAACTCTCATGATGAATTAATAGCTGCGCACCCGAGGCTGGAGGAATCACAAAATAGAGTTCTGCAATCAAAGGCAAATAGAGTTAAGCAGGGCCATGAGTTTACTATTATTGGTTGGGATCTTACAAATTACGGAGGAGCCAAGAGATATTGTCACTATGGAGTAGGCCTATGGAATGTTAGCTACGACTGTGGCACCAACTGTAATCCGGCTGCAATTTGTAAAAATAATGACATTTCATCAATCCATTTGTATAATTGGTCATCACCCGTCTCAGTAGTTGGATGGTTTTATGATGCCACCTATGGATCTCTGCACAAGCCATACTTTGGTGTTGGACTTGGAGTAGGTTCCCAAGTCAGTTACCCAGACCTTAGACATTTACCTTTTACATCAGTTGATTTTCGAAACAGAATTAGTTCCATTGGTCATGCCTTTTTTTAATAATCATACCCACAAATAGAAATATATCAAATTTTCGGTACACCCAATTCTCTGTTTAGACTATTTAATTGACATATCTCAACTCGACTTCTATTT
>JAJCYL010000390.1 GCA_029262955.1 Cytophagales bacterium
TGTCTTTTATAAGTCATGACCACAGTAACTTAAATTGTAACTCTTGTTGTTTATGGGGAAATCAGAGATCTCAAGATCTCGCAGAGACAGCTCTAATGATTTCCAATTATGCATAGAGGGGTCTTTCACCTTGTAATGATGAATGTTACCCATTTTGTCTGTTGTTATACAATGGCATATCTCTCCTCGCCATCCTTCGATTAGGGATATGACAAATGAATCTTTTTTCAATCCGTTTTGATGGTTATCCATCGGTTTGTTAACCGGCCCCTCAAACACGCCTGAAAGTGCATTCCTAATCCACTCAATAGAGTGTGTTATCTCCTGCTTTCTTAATAAAAACCGAGCATAAACATCACCTTTGGGCTGGTATATCTGATGATAACCAATTTTCCGAAATCCTGCGAAGGGGTGACTTTCACGGATATCACGTTTGAGGCCTGTCATCCTTGCGGCCATACCCACCGAACCAATCAGGTTTGCCTGTGCATTGGTTACCGTTCCGATATTATCGAATCGATTCTCCACACTGGGCAAAGAAAAAGCTCGTTCTGCCATTTCATTGAACCTTTTCTCAAAATCGTCCAGCATACTGACCAATTGGCTCTTCAATTCATCACTTAATGGATAATTGGTTCCTCCCGGCCTGATAAGAGCTTTTCCGAACCGATTACCACACCAATCCTGTAGATAATTGATAATTGGAGTACGTAGCGCTCCAAACACATTTGTTCCCAATAGGTAGGCAACGTCCGTACAAAGGGCACTTATATCACCCACATGGACAGCAATTCTTTCCAGCTCCAGGGCAATAGAACGCTCAATAGAAAGTT
This sequence comes from Cytophagales bacterium, assembly GCA_029262955.1. Lineage (GTDB taxonomy): Bacteria > Bacteroidota > Bacteroidia > Cytophagales > Cyclobacteriaceae > JAJCYL01. The sequence goes on from JAJCYL010000390.1 coordinate 834, forward strand.
GGTCACTCACTTCAACATTGTAAAGAGATTCCATTCCCTGAGAAAAAGCCATGCAATGACCTATGGCTGTATCGCCCGCGATACTTTCTGCAAGGAGGCACCTTTGTAACAAGCCGGTCTTTTCAATAAATAATTTCTCCACACCACGATGCTGCCATCCAAGTTGTATTTCGAGGTGTAACACCATTTCGCCGTGACAGGTAAACTGAAAATGTCCAGGTTCTATCACTCCCGCATGAATGGGACCAACCCCGACTTCATGAAGTTCATGACTTTCTATTTCATAAAATGGGTAATCATTGATTACAGAATTAATATCATGCCTGTCGTGAGGATACCGCACTGGCTTCAACCAGGGGTGATCGGTGAATTCCACACCGTGATTTTCCCATATTTCACGTTCAAATATGTGAAAAGCTGGTATTTGCGCAGTAAGTGAGGCTAATTTGACATCTTTTCCACCGCGTTCAAAAGACAATAAGTGAATGTCATGATTGGCGTCATCCGCCAGACAACAAATAAATTTAAGTTCTTCCTTCAAAGTAATGGCGTAATAAGCCACACAATGGAAATCGGGAAAGACCATAAGCCTTATCACCTCATCATAAAATTCATCATAGTGATGGACTGGTATCTCTTTCAGGTCGACCGTTCCACCATTTTTTATTTTTAGCGTATTGTTAGTATCTACCCTCATAGCTTATTTAAAAATTAGAGTTGCTGATTCAATGAGTTCCACAAAGAATACAGGCGGTGAAAACGCAAGAAATAGAATCAAACCGAATAAGGTAAACTGAGAGATCGTCTCAGCATGGTTGATGGCAATTGGAAGTGCTTCTTCGGCTCTTTCATAGGGATAAAAAAGTAACCGCAAAAAATTTCTACCAAAAACAAAAATGATTACAGTTATTAGGATTAATACCAAGATTGCAGGAACATAATAATGACTGACAAACATCGATTTGAAGATGAGGAACTCACTCACGAACAATCCGGATGGTGGGATAGCAGTCACCATAATGAATGCCACTAACACCACCAAAGCACCTATTGGATTTAGTTTAATGTACTGACCTGTAGCACTTATCTTATAGGTCTTTAAAATACTATAAACCTGACCAATTTGATAGAATACACTGGCCTTTGCGAAAGAGTGAAGAATGATGTGCAAAATGGCAGCATAGTATCCAATTCCGCCGGCGGCTATTGCCAACACCACAATACCCATATGCTCCAGGCTAGAGAAGGCAAACATTCTTTTGAAGTGCGTTACCCTTAACAATTGCATCGCTGAAATAGCGATAGAGGTTACACCACTTATGATAAGGACATTCTGCGCCCAGGGTAGCGCTTCAGTTTGTGCTATTATGCTGTAAATGCGGTAAATGCTCAAAAACCCCACATTCATTAAAGTGGTGGAAATAAAAGCACTGATTGGAGGTGGAGCGGTTGTATGGGCATCGACACAGACCGTATGAAGCGGGAAAAGACCCATTTTTGCACAGAACCCAGTAAACATGAGCAGAAAGGCAATTTTTATCCAGGTCGGATCAACCGAACTTGAGATATGGATCAAATCCTTGAAATACAATGACGACAGTCCTGAATCAGTAGCGACTACACTCAAAAAGAGGATGCCTAAAAATGCAATAGCTATACTGAGTGAACAAATAAATAGGTATTTCCATGTGGCTTCAATGGCAATAGCAGTCCTTTCATGATAAATTAAAACGGAAACAAATAATGTAGTCGCCTCAATGAAAGCCCACATAATGCCAATATGATTGGAAAAATAAACAGCCGTCATCGAAATAATTAGCGCCATTAAGGCAGCATAATAGATGCTTTCGTTCCTTACTGTATTGTCATGTCTTTTGAGGTAAAGCTGGCTGTGATAAAAAGTGGTGACGGTTAGAATAGACAGTACTATTGCCAGTAGTATACCAAGCGGACTAAAACTGAAGAATTCCGAGTCATCAAGCCCTTCATTTTTAAAAGCCACAATAGTAATTGCCAACTGGGTAACAATGAAAAGTGCCGATAAGATTTTGTTTACTGTTCTATTTCTGATCAAAAAGGTCAGTAAAGTCAGAATTCCGGCAATAATGAAATAGTTTATCATCATGGTTCTAATCTCTTAATTCAGATAGGTGGTCGATATTAATTTTATCAAAAGTGTCCCCAACCCTATTGATAAATATTCCTAGTACTAATACACTAATAAATATGTCGAGTAGAATAGCCATATTTACCAGAGCCGGCATTTTTGCACCTACAGCTAATGACACTAAAAAAATTCCATTCTCAATAATGAGGTAACCGATCAAATGTGTAAACACATTTTTATGAATAATGATGAAGTAGATACCAATAATCACCGAGGATATGGCGATGGAAAAGAACTTCGATGAGATATGTTCTTCATGGAGCAGATGACTGGTCATGAAACCAAACACTAAGACTGAGGAAACAACCAGAATTGAAACCACCGCTGGTACTGAACTCTCATTAAGTCTGTTGAGTTTGTTTTTTGTCCTTATTTGTCTAAGGAATAAGGGTATCGCAATAGACTTTACAATTATCGTCTCAACCAGGATTAACACTAAATGAAATGTGTCAATGTTGCGGAGCTGAAAAAATGCAATACCAAATAGTAGGATTCCCTGGATCACCAGCAGAGTTATGAACCGCTTAACCCGTTCAGTTAGTGCGACATAAACAAGGGAGAGTGCGAATAATATGATGAGAAAAAGTAGCATATCTGATCAGTCGATGATTACTTTATGTGTCATTATGAGAATGGATAGAAATACTAAAAGTGAGATAGATAGCAAAGTGAGTATCCACTGCGGGTTTTTGTCCAATTTATTTCTGGCCCTAAATGATTCCATGAACCCTACCATGGTGGCAAATCCGATTTGAACCAAGAGAAAAACAATAATTTTAGAGCCGATTCCATATTCCGGAAGGTCGAAGAAATTGAATATAAGAGTACCGTAAAGTGCAAACTTTAACCCTGATGTCAATTGAATAATAGCCAGATCGAAACCACTATTGTCAAGCACCATTACTTCGTGGATCATGGTCAGTTCAAGATGGGTTTTTGGGTCATCCACGGGCAACCGACTGTTTTCGATCATGCCAATTTGTACTAAGAGAAAAATGCCCATTGAAGCCACCAAATAGGACATATAAGATCCGAAATGCAGGTTATTATAAAGATCGAAAAAGGTGGTATGATCGGTTAGCAAGGCGAGCGAACCCATAAGTATGAAAAAAGAGGGCTCAACTAGCATCGAATAAAGAGCCTCCCTGTTGGCTCCCATCCCTTCAAAGCCACTCCCTGTATCCATGGCCCCAATGATCATGAAGAACTTACCCAGTGCCAGGAGATAGGCAAAAAAGACAAAATCTCCTTCAAAATAAAGGAGGCCTTTCTCTCCTGAGAACGGTAAGAATAACAGTGCGGTGATTACAGTGCCAAAGTAAATGGTAGGGGCAAACTGAAAAATCACACTGGTGGTACTGCTATAGATACTCCCTTTTTTGAAGAGCCTGATAGTATCATATAAAGGTTGCAATATTCCCGGGCCCCTACGGCCTCCAATTTTAGCCTTCACGATGGAAATAATTCCCGGAAAGAACAACGAAACAAGTGCGGTTAGTATTAA
>JAJCYL010000391.1 GCA_029262955.1 Cytophagales bacterium
GGGTTAAAGCACAAGAAAATCAAGTACTTAGGTCGAGGAGGCATAGCATCGCTATGGTGACGAGCCAATCACATGTTAAGTGCTTGATTTTGAAGTGATTTGACCATGTAATAGAAAGTCTAATGACAATTCCGGGTTAAAATTCCGAGAGATTTCTATCAATGCCCGAATTACAGGAACCAAAAACAGATCAGATAAATGGTAACGTCCCAATAGGGTCGGATGAGACTGAGTTTATTGAGATCTACGGTGCACGAGAGCATAATCTCCAGGACATTGATCTAAAATTTCGTCGTCATCAATTAGTGGTCATTACCGGAATCAGTGGTAGCGGCAAATCATCCCTCGCATTTGATACCATTTATGCGGAAGGTCAAAGGCGATACATGGAAAGTTTTTCGGCCTACGCCCGCTCTTTTATCGGTAACATGGAGCGACCTGATGTCGATAAAATCAATGGCCTGAGTCCTGTTATTTCTATTGAACAAAAAACAACTTCACGAAATCCACGATCAACCGTTGGTACGGTTACAGAGGTCTATGACTTTTTAAGATTGCTTTACGCAAGAACGGCTCACGCTTATTCTTACCTCACTGGCAAAAGGATGACGCAGCAGTCAGAAGAACAGATTATCAATCACATTACTTCTTATTTTGATGGTAAGAAGTTGAGCTTATTAGCTCCCGCAGTTAAAGGACGTAAAGGACATTATCGAGAACTATTTGTTCAAATCAGGAAGGCAGGGTATACGAAGGTCCGGGTGAATGGCGAAATCCAGGATCTGGTCCCCAAAATGCAGGTCGATCGATATAAAACTCATGATATCGAAATTGTTATAGATAGGCTCAAGGTGGTTGACAAGGACCGCCAGAGGATTGTGCAATCTGTTCAGACGGCATTGCAGCTAGGAAAAGGGATCATCATGGTTTTAGATGAGGACGATCAGGTTCATCATTTCTCTAAATTCTTGATGGATCCAGAGACCGGTTTGGCTTATGATGAACCTGCACCGAATACGTTTTCTTTTAACTCTCCCTACGGGGCCTGCCCCAAATGCAACGGACTCGGTCAAATTGAAGAGATAACCAGGGAGACTGTCATACCAGATCCAACCCTTACCATAAGTCGTGGAGGAATTGCTCCACTCGGAGAATATCGAGACATATGGATTTTCAAGAAAGTAGAGGCCATTCTCAAGAGAAATAAGGCCAACCTTTCTACACCGATAAACAAGATTCCTGAAGAAGTAATTGATCTTTTGCTTTTTGGAGACAATGTGCCAGTCGCGGTAAGTTCGGTTAAATATCCAGGAACAGATTGGCATACGAAATTCGAAGGGATCATCAAATTTTTAGAAAAGCAAAAGGAGCAGGGCTCGGACAAGACCAGAAAATGGATCGAGGATTTCACCAAAACTTCTGTTTGCCCCGAGTGTGCAGGTACCAGGCTAAAAAAAGAATCTCTCCATTTCAAAATAGACAATACTCATATTGCAGAATTGGCTGAGATGAATATCAACCAATTGACTGATTGGTTGGAGGGTTTGGAAGAGAGAATGGATGAGAAACAGAATCTCATTGCCGCGGAAATTCTAAAGGAGATAAGAAAAAGAGTTGGATTTCTTTTGAATGTGGGATTGGACTATTTACACCTCAATAGATCATTGAGAACTCTCTCTGGCGGAGAGGCACAGCGAATTCGTTTGGCCACGCAGATAGGCACCCAGCTGGTTGGTGTTTTATATATCCTTGATGAACCTAGTATTGGTCTGCATCAGAGAGATAACCATAAATTGATCAGAGCATTGCAAGACCTTCGCGACCTTGGAAATACTGTAATCGTTGTTGAGCATGACAAGGAGATGATGCTTAATTCAGATTTCATTATTGACATTGGGCCAGGTGCTGGTAGACATGGTGGTCATATTGTTGCCGCCGCACCTCCAAAGGAATTTCTGGAGACACCGACCACAACAGCGGAGTATTTGAAGGGAATTAGAACAATTGCGGTACCATCAAAAAGGCGCAAAGGGTCGGGAGAAAAGTTGGTCCTCAAAGGGGCTAGCGGGAATAATCTCAAGAACGTAAAATTGACCATACCTCTGGCTCAGATGGTATGCGTTACAGGAGTGTCAGGCAGCGGTAAATCCACTTTAATTCATGAGACTCTTTTTCCAATTCTGACCAGGTTTTTTTACCGGTCGAGAAGGGAAGCATTGCCTTATGAGTCTTTTGATGGTCTAAAACTGATTGATAAAGTCATCGAAGTCGATCAGTCTGCCATTGGAAGAACTCCAAGATCTAACCCGGCTACTTATACCGGCGTGTTCACTGACATAAGGGCATTGTTTTCAGAATTGCCTGAAGGCAAGATCAGAGGATATAAGCCTGGACGTTTTTCCTTTAATGTAAAGGGTGGTCGCTGTGAAACCTGCGAGGGTGGCGGCATGAAAGTGGTGGAGATGGATTTCCTCCCTGATGTCCATGTGCAATGCGAAACATGTAAGGGCAAGCGTTATAACCGGGAAACATTGGAGGTGCGTTTCAAAGGTAAGTCCATTGCAGATGTACTCGATATGACTGTTGAGCAAGCGGTTGATTTTTTCGAGAATCAGCCTAAGATTTTGAGGAAGATAAAGACGCTCAATGAGGTTGGTTTAGGATATATATCACTGGGCCAGCACGCGACTACATTGTCTGGTGGGGAAGCACAACGAGTAAAGTTGGCAACAGAACTTTCCAAAAAGGACACCGGTCAAACACTCTATATTTTAGACGAACCTACTACTGGGCTTCATTTTCAGGACATTCAACATTTGCTGGATGTGTTAAATAAGTTGGTCGACAAAGGAAATACGGTGTTGATTATCGAGCATAATATGGACGTAATCAAGATGGCGGATTATATCATCGACCTTGGACCAGAGGGAGGAGATGCTGGAGGATCAATCGTCGTAGAAGGGCTTCCTGAAAAAGTGATGAATGATAAGAAGAGTTATACCGCTAAGTATTTAAAGGAAGAGTTAAGTTAGTGTGAGGTCGACATAGCTTTTCAAAGCTATAAACGAAAATCAGCAATTAATCCCTTTTTCAGAGTTCCGATTTTCAGCGGGACGAAGAATCTCATAATTGGAGACTCTTTGGACCTTGTTGTGATATCTCACAAAGGATAGTGGCCAAGAATTACATCCTCCATTCCAGGATTTCTTCTATAGGAATATGGTCTCCAAAATCATCACCATAATAGGCCCGGTAGATAGACTGATTTTCATCTATTAAAAAGTCTGCGGGTATAAGAGGTCTGTCTGTCACAGACTTCAGGTTGAAAAATCCACTGGTCATCACATGAAACATTTTGATTGGTTTTGCCATGGCTTTAAACATCCCTGAATGAGAGGATTCGATACCATAAAGTTTATAAATATCGAGCCAGGGGTCGGGAATAATAGCGAAGGGTGCTTCCTGTTTCCCTGCGTAACTCAGGATTGCTTCCTTAGGGGCAGCAATAAAAGCAATGATGACCATATTTCTTTTTTCGAATTCTGAGTATGATTTTATCAATTGGTTTATCCTTAGATTACAAAAAGGACATGAAGCACCTCTAAAAAAACTTAGGAGGATCTTTTTCCCTTTATGGTTTGACAAGTCAATTTCGTTGCCCAGGTAGTCTTCCTGTTTAAATGTGATGGCACGTTGGTTTATAGCTATTTTGGTCATAATCAGGGTTGAATTGTCACAATAACATGAATATAGATTTTATTAGTTCCTAATGCCGAAATATTGTATCTATTGGTGTTGTTAAGATGACAACCCTGTGCTGTTTTTGGAGTTTTGGTTGCTGGTAAATCCTCAATCGAAAGAGGATATCGAAAGCCACCTGGAGAGAAAATGATTATTTTAGTCAGAGAATATAAACGTATTTATTACCAAGTTGAGAAAGATGCTAAGCAGAGACTCAAGAGTAAAATCAGAAATGTATAGGGTAAAGGATTCATTCTTGAAGATTAACCATGGATTTTAAAGAGTTCTACAAGAAATACCGACCCTATTTAGGCAACGAGCTAGTGGTGTACTTATTTACCGTTCTGTTTATTATCCTGTTGTTTGTGTTCTTCTCTTGAATTGTCAATTAACCATCATTTCGTTTCGACGTGACGATGCCATCGCAGAACACAAAGGTGAAGGTGGCTTTCACTGAAATCTATTTCCTGTAATCAAGTGCCGGAGCCCGATCACCGATAAGGGATTCATACTTGAAGTTCGGTCCCAAGCTGGCTTGAAATTCTTTTTTGGCCTCCTCAATCAACTTCGAATCTTTAAATAAGTCCAAAGCCGTTAGGGCCATGGTTTTAGCAGCGACCATCATTCCCTTCCTGCCAATACTATATCCTCCGCATGATACTGCTTGCCAGCTATGAGCCGCAGTACCAGAGACCCAGGTGGCAGCTGATAAACCTACGGTAGGAACGGTCCAACTCACATCACCCACATCGGTAGATCCACTGGTGCCTGTTCTCATCGCATAAGGTTGTACTATTTCAGCGTCTGTGATTGGTTTGGCGGCATTACCCAAAGTCTTACTTATCTTTTCTGCATATGCTTTTTCTTCTGCAGTGTAGGTTAATCCACCTACTTTGGTGAGGTTCTTAAACATTGCCCTGGACATTGTTTCATTTGGTAAAACGTCATAGACTCCTCCTGTAATTTCATATTCCATTCTGGTTTCGGTTCCTATGGCTGCTCCTTCAGCAATTTTCACCACCCTATCCCACATTGATCGCACTTCTTCACGATCGAGGTGACGTACATACAGGTACAATTCTGCAAAAGCAGGAACCACATTTGGAGCATCTCCGCCCCTTGTGATGATATAGTGGATACGGGTCTTCTCAGTAGTGTGCTCTCTCATCATATTGACCATGTGCGTCATAGCCTCCACAGCGTCAAGCGCAGATCGCCCTCTCTCAGGAGCACCCGCCGCATGGGCTGATACACCGTAGAAGCGAAATTTCCCGGTTTTATTGGCCAGCGTTCTGCCTGGATTCGCAGAATTACTGCTGCCTGGATGCCAGTTGATTACTGCATCTACCCCATCAAAAAGGCCTTCACGAACCATATAAACTTTACCTGATCCACCCTCTTCTGCTGGCGTACCATAGAATTTAATGGTTCCGGAAGATTTTGAACTAATTAACCATTCTTTGGCCGCAATTGCTGAAGCCATGCTGGCGGTACCGAATAGATTATGACCACAACCATGTCCTGCTTCCCCTGCTTCTTTGGGATCAGGAGCAGGAACTCCAGCTTTTTGAGACATGCCTGGTAGCGCATCATATTCCCCTAAAATTCCTACTACTGGCTTACCAGATCCGTAAGAAGCAACAAATGCAGTTGGCATTCCAGCTACACCGCTCTCTATGGTAAATCCTGCTTTTTTAAGCTCACTTTGAAGAAGAGCGGAACTGTTTTCTTCCTGATACCCAACTTCAGCATGTTCCCAAATTTGTTGTGCAATCTGACCATACAACCCAGCTTTTGCATCTATGGATTTGATGACATTGTCTTTATCCTTTTGAGCCCAAATAGTGACTGGTACTATTAGTAATAGCGATAGCGTGGTGACTTTTAAGTTCATGTCTCAATTATTTATATGGTTTAATCTTGTGGAGTGTAGTACACATTTCAATTATTTTCTATAGTCCAGAGCCGGAGTACGATCTCCTAATAATGCTTCATATTTGAAGTCAGCTCCCTGCTTCATCTTCAATTCTTCTTTTGCTTTTTCGATAATCGAAGAATTTTGAAAAAGGTCCATTGCTGTTAAAGTCATTGTCTTGGCAGCTACCATCATTCCTTTATTTCCGATAGATGTGCCACCACAAGCTACTGCCTGCCAGCTATGTGCTGACGTGCCTGGTACCCACGTAGCGGCTCTCATAGATACCGTGGGAACGTTCCAACTTACATCTCCAGTATCTGCCGACGCCTTCCCACTAGTGAGTTTGTAAGGCTGTACGACCTCAGCAAAATTTAATGGTTTGGCGCTTGTCCCAAGTGTCTTACTGATTTTTTCTGCGAAAGCTTTCTCTTCAGCTGTGTACTTAAATCCTCCCACATATGTGAGGTTTGAGTGCATCTGTTTGGCCAAAGTTTCAATGGGCAATCTATCGTAGGTGCCTCCAGTCACCTCATATTCCATTCTGGTTTCAGTTCCAACAGCTGCTCCTTCGGCCGTCTTTACTATTCTTTCCCACATGGCTCTAACCTCTTCACGATCATTATGGCGTACATATACATAAGCTTCAGCAAAAGCAGGTACAACGTTGGGAGCATCTCCACCTCTGGTGATTACATAATGAATCCTGGTACCTTCCGTAGTATGCTCCCTCATCATGTTGATCATGTGAGTCATGGCTTCTACGCCATCCAGTGCCGATCGCCCTCTCTCAGGAGCTCCTGCAGCATGTGCTGAAACCCCATAAAACCTAAATTTACCGGTTTTGGTAGCCAGGTTTGTGGCTGCATCCGCACTGTTTTGATCGCCGGCATGCCAGGTAACTACCGCATCCACGTCTGCAAAAAGTCCTTCTCGTACCATGTATACTTTGCCGGAGCCACCTTCTTCT
>JAJCYL010000392.1 GCA_029262955.1 Cytophagales bacterium
TGTTTATGGACTAAACGAGTCAGAACTGATGGTAGCAGATAATTATCTGATTCGGATGTAGTCGATGGCATGTCAAAGTCCGTGGAAACTCTAGGGGCCTACATATTCACCGGAACTAACCCATCTGTCCTGTAGGAACTATTGCTTCATTTGTTCTATTGGACTAAAGAGCTATCTTTGTTTAGGAGCATCAATCTTTGCTCCTAAAATAAAAACCACCATATCAGCTACGGTCTATAATTGAATCTTATGAAGAGATTGCTTTTGCTGCTATGCTTTATACCGGAGGTTTTGTTTTCACAGACTGCCGGAGATTTAATGTTTGTTTCCTTTGATGCAGATGTTGTCGACGGTTTTGCCTTTGCAACCTTAATAGATTTACCTGATGCAACAGTTATACGCTTCAATGACAGGGAATGGGATGGCAGTGCATTTACCGGGGGAGCTGAAACACCTGCAACCTGGACAAATGATACGGGTAGAACAATACCTGCGGGAACAACCATTACCATTGACAATGGCACTGCATCTGTAGGTAGCATTTCGAATGGTATTTCAATTAATAATGCCGGTGATGTTATTTATATGTTCATAGGAACGGACGTGAGTACTCCGACAACTTTTATTTCAGCCATTGCCAACAATAGTTATTCAGCAGCTAATGGTGTTTTGACAGGTACTGGCTTAGCCGTCGGAGTAGATGCCATTGAATTCACTGGCAGTGAAGATATAATGACTTATATCAATAACGTAAATTGTAATTCAACAGTGGCCAACTGTGCTGCTGCAATCGCCAATACCGCTAACTGGGCTTCCGAAGCTTCGGCTACAGGAGATCAGAGTACCAATGGCACATTCCCCGATTTTCCAGGTGATGTGTGTGGTGTATTTGGCAACCTATTCGCACAAAGAACATATTATTCATTTGCCACTGGAAATTGGGATGACAATGCTTCCTGGACACTGTCTGCCGACGGATCTACCGGTGCCGTAGGAGCAGGTACTTGGCCATCAAGAAATGACAATGTTGTAATTCGTTCAGGTCATACCATTACCATTAATGCTGTAGACGATAACAAAACATGTGGAATATCTGCCAATGCATTAGGTCGAAGTAATGTTGGCAATGGCGGGGACCCTTTTACCGGTGCGGGAGATGATATGTTTTACCAAACGGGGAATATCCTAATTTCTAACGGTGGCACATTGACATGCTCTGAAGAATTAATGGTTGAAGGGTATACTCTTGTGGAAGATGGAGGTACACTGACCATGACTGAGGATATAATCAATTTGGGGTATCTGGAATTGTCGTCGGCTTCAACACTAACCACAAATGATGATTTAATACTAACCGGAAACAGTATTACTATCATGGACAATACTTCCTCAGGTACCGACGATTTGTATATAGAGTGGACCGACGCAACATTATGTGGAGTGGGGGCTTACAGCTTAGGAGGTGGTGCAGGATCAACTATTCAATATTTTAATACGGCCACTGACGCCCAGATATGCTCTGGTTTCACTGTAGAGTGCCCCGCGATGGACTGTACGGGCGTCCCGGCAGCTGGCATGGGTACTTTTATTTCGGGAAATGTCGGTTTGGGAGGTGTAGGTGATTCAAACAGTCTGCAATTATGGTTAAGGGCCGACGATTTAGGATTGGCTGATGGTGCCTCTGTAACCAGTTGGACTGATGTGTCAGGAAACTCCTTAACAGCCACTGCCAGTGGAGGGGGAGGAACTGAACCAACCTTCAATACCAACACAGTCAATACCTCACTTCCTTCGATGAGCTTTGATGAAGGTGATTATCTCGATTTGGGTCAGCCAGCAGGATTGGATTTCACTCCAGGGACGGACAGTTGGTCTTTTTTTATCGTTTACAGCATGTCTGATGCTGCAGAACAGGGAACCCTATTTGCCAAGGCTGATGGAACAGGTGGTAATAGAACATATCAATATACAATTGATGATTCAGGGGGAGCAGAACGCTATTTCAGCTCATTTATTGGAGGTAATAACACAACGGGTACCGGACCAGATGTGAGTGGCGTAGGGACATGGTTTGTTAGTTCGCATAGCAACAACACGGCAACCAGAGACTCATGGACAAATGAAGGTGCGAATCATACCGCTGATGCCATCGGAACTAACAATACAGGCGCAGTTGATGTACTAATAGGGGCAAGAAGAGCAACAGCACCATCTACTGGCTTCGGATTTCCTTTTACCGGAAGTATTGCTGAAATCGCCATGTATGATGGAGAGATGACTGATGCACAACGGATTATTATGACCAATTATCTTACAGCTAAATACGATATTGACATTTCGGCTTCGGGCAATGATGTTTATGACATGGATGACAATGCCAATGGAGATTATGATTTTGAGGTAGTGGGCATTGGGCAGGCAAGTGATGGCACCAATCATCGGGATGCTATTGGACTTGGTGTGGCTAGAATGTGGAATCCAAGCGACTTGGACAACGACGAATATTTAATGTGGGGTCACGATAACACGGCGTTGACATCCACAACTTCCGCTGTAGGCACTGCTGTTGATGGTACGGTTATTCAGGAACGTTTGTCCCGCATATGGCGAGTTGCCAAATCCGGTGACTTAGGCGCTATATCGATGTCAATTAACTTTAGCGGGCTTCCAGAAAATCCTTTAGGGTCTAATTTGCGCTTAATGATAGATCGCGATGGGGATGGTTTTGCTGATAATGATGTCACGCCGATTGAAGGATCAGTGTCTAATGATATAGCCGTTTTTTCGAACGTTAATTTTCAAGACGGTGACCGGTTTACTTTGGGAAATACGGATCAATCCATTCCTCTACCAATTGAGCTGATTGCATTTGGCACCAGGCCCATGAAAGATCAGGTCATGATCAACTGGACAACAGGTTCAGAACTGAATAATGATTTCTTCACAGTTGAGAAGTCGATTGAAGCGGATCAATGGGATGAAGTAACCAAAATACAAGGTGCAGGTACGACTGCCAGGGAAACTTATTACCAAACTATTGATAGAAATCCGATTAATGGCATTTCATATTATCGGTTAAAACAAACGGATTTTGATGGTCAATTTTCTTATTCTGAGGTTTCTCTGGTTATATTTAGTGGGATAAGCCAATCAATTGTAGTGTCTCCAAATCCATCAGTCGGCATTTTCAAAATTTATTCAGAGACTGAATTGAAGCCAGGTCTAATAGCACTTTTTGACATTAGTGGACAAAGAATTTTTGATCGTATCGATAATAGCGACAACGGCCTATATGTCGATCTTACCGATACGCCAAATGGAGTCTACCTTCTTAAAATAATTGATTCCAATAATTTGGCCACCACTATCAGGCTAAGTAAAAAATAGTTCTTCCGATAGCTGCACTATGCCTTTTTCGTGGTATAGTGTAAATTCAACTTAAATTAAGATGATGATGCGTTGTATTGGATTTGCAATAATGACTTTATTTCTCGGATGTAATCAGCCAAATGGGGATATTTCCGAAGACAAGTTTCAAAAACTTTTCGATGGCGAATTGACTATTATAGACCTCACTCATTCGCTAAGTACTAAGAGCCCCTTCTGGCCAAATAGCTCTAACCAAAACTCATTTTCATATACGCCAATTTCAACTCACCCAAGTGGCGCTGCTGCAATGGGGTCGTATAGTACAGGTGAACACAACGGTACTCACCTGGATGCACCTATCCACTTTAAAGATAGTGTTGCGTCAGTGGACGAAATACCTCCAAGTGATCTGTTTGCTCCAGCCGCTGTGATTGATGTCAGTGCCAAATGCAGTACCAATTCAGATTACAGACTTACTGTGGAGGACATCAAAGAATGGGAAGACCGAAATGGTACCTTACCAAAAGGCGTAGTGGTGCTGATGTATACTGGTTGGAGTAAAAAATGGGATGACCCAGAGGCTTATAGAAATCAGGATGAGTTCGGTAAAATGCACTTCCCGGGGTTTTCGGTAGAGGCTAATCAATTCTTGGTCAATGAGAGGGCTATTAAAGGAATTGGCATTGATAATCTAAGTATCGATTATGGTCTGTCAACTTCGTTTGATGCTCATGGCGTAACAAATGGTGCCGGGAAATATCATTTGGAAAATGTAGCCAATCTTCACTTATTACCACAAAAAGGGGCCTATCTCATTTCTGCTCCAATTAAAATTGAGGGTGGATCCGGAGGGCAGGTGCGGATATTTGCACTAATACCCTGACTTATTATTCAGCTTTCAAATAATATTTATTTTAAAAGCGTACCAACCCTTTTTGGTTTCACGCCGTGTAGGTCTAAATGATTTTTGTTAACACTGAGTAAAAATGTGTTAAGCCAAAATGAATACGATTTACGTCAAACAATCCACATAAGATGAATACTACCATTACAAAACCATTTGAGATTTTAGCGCTGCTGTTTGTTGTTTTATTAGGCCAATCTTGCGGCAGTGATCCGGAAGAGCCATTTGTGCCAACTATAGGTGACTCAGATTTTGTTTTATTTATTAATGAAATTAATGCGGGAGGTAACCCCTATGATTGGATTGAAATTCACAACCCTGGTACTGAAATGGTTCAGTTAGAGGGTTTCTTCATATTTGATGATCATACAAACAAATACCAAATCCCTCCTGGAATAGCCGTTGAAGCTGGTGGTTATGTACTGTTTATTTGTGATGAAACAGCCACCGCAGAACACACCAATTTCAGGTTATCATCCGGTGGAGAACTGGTGGCACTGGAAGACCCGTCTGGTAATGTTGTGGACTTTGTCGAATACCCGAGGATTAGGGGAGGCCAGTCGTATGGCAGATTTCCAGATGGAGCTACAACGATGTTTATCAGTGGTATACAAACCTTGGAGGAGAGTAATGGCAGCAGCCCGGCGACAGTACTGCAAAGGTTAAATCGCGATATTGCAGTTCCAGGCCAAAATGATGCAGTTACCGTCTCCGTTGAGGCTTTTCATCAACAAGGTCAAGTTCAGGCGATTCAGCTCTTTTATAGACTTAATAATGGTAATTATGATTCATTAGCGATGTCAGCATCGGCTGATAGCACTTATACCGGAACGATTCCGCCTACACAAATTGACGCCATTGTAGACTATTATATAGCAGCAATTGACCAAAATGATGTTAAAACATTCAGGCCGGCTGGAGCACCAGATAGTGTGGATACTTATGTCATCAATTCAACTCCACTACCCGAGTTGCTAATTAATGAGTTTCTGGCTGCGAATGATGCCTGCTGTCCAGACAACGACGGAGGCATTGAAGAATTTGATGATTGGATAGAAATTTACAACCCTGGTAGCATTGCCATTGATGTTGGAGGGTTTCATTTATCAGACAATCCTGAAGATCCGTTTAAATTTATGATTCCAAACAATCAACCCTCTACTACAACAGTGCCGGCCGGGGGATACCTGCTTTTTTGGGCTGATGCCCAGCCAGAACAGGGCACAATTCATGTCGACATCAAGTTATCTTCTCAAGGGGAAACTGTGGGATTGTATTATATTGATGGTCGAACCATTGACGAGTACGAATTCGGCTTACAGGAGGCTAATATTTCTATGGGTCGATCACCAGATGGAAGTGCGAATTGGGTGAGTTTAAGCAACCCTACTCCAAATGCTACGAATTTGACAAACTAAATGATCGATTATTTTACGCTACAGACTGCATCAGAAAACCCGGCTTTTCTGACGGTATTATATACATTGTTATTTTCATTCAGTCTTTCAATGCTGATTGCAGTTACTTACTATAAAACGACTTTAAAAAAGGACGTATCTAACTACTTTATTCAATCAATTGTCCTGAGTGCCTTAGTGGCTTCTACGGTTGTTCAGGCAATAGGTGATAGTGTTGCAATTGGTTTGGGAGTTTTGGGGGCATTAGCTATTATCAGGTTCCGTACAAATTTTCGTAATCCTAGAAACATTATTTTCCTATTTGCTGCATTAGCTTCAGGTATTGCAACTGGTGTTTATGGTTTCACTATCGCCATTGTTGGAACGTCAGGCTTTTGTTTAGTGGCAGTAGCATTGAACATGTCCTTATTCGGAGTTTCTGACAAATCAGAAATGATCTTGAGAATTATTTTTCATGAAAAAGTTAATAGTGATCAAGTGGCTGAAATTTTGAAAATGTATTGTGAGTCATTTAACCTCACTGAATTCAGAGAAGGTCAGACTTCGGCTCAGCAACAAATAGTTCCGGAAACTTCACCGGATATCAGGCTGCTTTATCAATACAGATTGACGCTGAAGGACGAGAACAAAAAAGAAGAACTGATCAAGGGCCTGAAGCAAGTTGGAGACTGCGATGGCATTAAACTGGAGACCGTTGTAAATGCTGAAATTTTTGATGGTTAAATGAAGTCTTTTAAAGCTATATTGATTATGTGGGGCCTTGCAATTGGGGGCGTTGTTCTCTTTAACGCCACCTTTAGCAATTACTCCACCGTTTTCATGGGAATTGCGGAAAGTGATGAATTGGAAGTGAGCTATCCTTCACCGGTTGAAATTAGAGATATCCTGGTAGGTTCAGGTCAGGAAGTTAAGGAAGGCGACCTATTGATGGTTGTTGAAAGCCCTGAATTAGATTTGAAGATTGAAACGGTTGGGTTTCAATTGGCTGAGATCAAGGCAAGAGTGAATGTGTCGGGCAGAGAAACTATTGCACAAATTGAGCAAATTGAGAATCAGATTGCAACCAAAACGATTGACATCAATTCTTCAATAGCCCAATTAGAAGCTCAATTCCAGCTGAATAAGGATTTAACGAAAGGGCTTAAGAGCATTCAGAGTGATCAAAAACCTACGGATGGTCAAAGTCCGATAAAAATGAGAATGGCCGCTTTGAAAGAAGAGTTGGAGCTGTTCATCAAGGCTTCCAATGACAGGATATCCCAGTTAAATGGAACCTTAACCTCAACGCAAAATCCTTATGAGGTACAAGTCAAAAATCTCGTAGATGAACTTCGGTCATTGAATGAGTCGAAACAAAAGTTAACAAACTATGCTCCAATTTCAGGAGTGGTTGGCAGCATTAATTTTGAAGTCGGGGAGACAGTATCACCATACTCTCCAATAATGGCCATTTATTCCAAATCGCCATCTTTTGTTCAGGGATTTCTGCATGAATCAGTTATTAAGGGAATAGCTATAAATGACAAAGTTGAAATTAGGAGTCAACAGAATGGGGGCTTTGAAGAGGGGCAGGTAATTGGAGTGGGGTCAAGGATTATTGAATTTCCCATAAGGTTAAGGAAAAATCCCGAAGTAGCGATATGGGGCAGGGAAGTACAGATTAGTATTCCGGATACCAATGATTTTCTGTTGGGGGAAAAAGTAATTGTTCGGGTAAATAATTAGATTGAATGAAGGTCCTATTGCTGTTATCATGTGTGCTATTCCTCTCCTTCCAGGAACCAACGGTCGTCAAAGTGAAAGACCTTCTCAAATCTGCTTATACTGATATTGTATATCGCTCTCAGCAAGAAAAGTTAGATTATCTGAAGTACAACCCATTTGAAGTGCCGCTGTTTGATAGAGTTGAGTTCCGTACAGAAACGCATGATTTTGATTTAGGTAAACAGGAATATGCGATTCGAGTCTCACCTAATTCCTTTGGTGAAAGAAAATACAATAAAAAATTCTACGAGAGCTCTTTACGATTGAACGAGATAAGGAATAAAGAAGCCTTGGGTCGGGCTTTGTCCGAACGCTATGGGCACATGATTAGCCTCTTAAAAACGGGTAGAATTATTGGCATAAAACAACGACTAAAGTTGTTACTTGAAGATAGGATCAATGTATTAACTCAAAGCCAGAGCACCGTTAATTTTGATTATGAAGATCTCTTGGACGCTGAGGACGACTATCATGAGGTTCAATTGGACCTGATTGATCTAGAACGAAAAGATCAGAAGTTAAGGACCGAGATAGGTCAGTTCGTTGGTTTACAGCAGTCATTCCAATTGGACACAGCAGGTTTTGTGGATGTCGATTTTATTGAAGGCTATTTGATTACAATCTCATCAAGATCAGATTCAATAAATCTTGAAATTGCCGAAGGAAAAGAAAATGTAACATTGGCTGAATACGGATTTAAAGAGGAGAAGGCACAGCGAAACAATCCTATTGGATTTTTTCAGACGGCTTATGAAAATGATCAAAATGATCCATTTAAAAATGATGTGAGGCTTTCTCTTGGCATTAGACTACCGATTGCGAATACTTCTCAACCTCGACTCAATAGACTTTATCTGAGACAATTGGATGAGGAGAATGATTTGGAAATAATAAAATATGAGGTAACTCAAAAAATTGATCAAATTGTGGATGATATCCAGATTTTAATACAGAAATACAGGGTGACCCTTAGTGTTATCGAAGAAGATAATACCGAAACCTCATTAAGAAGATATTTGTCAATCGAAGGCATATCACCATTGATCCTCTTGAAGATTCAGGAGAGTATTATCA
>JAJCYL010000393.1 GCA_029262955.1 Cytophagales bacterium
TCAACCGGTAGATGTCCAACTGATAAGCCAAAGTAAATACGACAGTCTTTCTAAATATCGATCAAAATTGTTATCGGATTTTTATGACCTGAAGAATTCAAACTATCCCAATACTGAGGAGATTAATTCTAAATTGGATTCTAAATGTTCAGAGCTTGAAGAAGACGATATTTTATCGTTTATAAGTCTGAAGTATCTGCATGACCCCAGGGTTGGGGATCATTTGCTCACAGCAGAGCTGAAAGGACTCAACCTCAAGCACTTTGGGCTATTATGCGTTCGTCTTTCAACACTGGATTTAAAAAAGAGATATGCATTACTGAGTGCCTATTTATTGAGAGATGCCAGGGGCGTTTCCGGTGACAAACTAGATGATCATGTCAAATCGATTCAGGAATTGTATCAGACTAAGTATTTCGATGATCGACAATTAGCAATTTCCATTAGCGGATTGTCTTCAGAGGCCACCTTAAACCTCACCAAAGAGATCGATCTAGTGACGAGTGAAAATAAATTTGTAAAAACTGACATTGACATTGACAGCGAATTGCGATCAACAATCGTAAGTAATTTATTAGCCGGAGGTACAGCTTCTATAGAAGCCCTTGGTTCGCTGCTCTCGCCGGAATCTGGCTTAGAACTATCAGAAAGTTTAGTTAGCATTTTTAGTGCCTTGAATGGAGGTAGCCCGGAATGGCATTTGGATTTATTTGATCAATTGGTTAGTTCGGCCGACGATGATGACATTACTGATTTCTTGAAGAGGACAGCGTATGTTGAGAATTATTTAGGTGGACTATACGAGGTCTATCACCCTGAAATATTCTCAGTTTTGCCGATTCAAAGTAGAGCGTTGTTAATTGACAAGTTAGATGACGGACTGGTTACGCTCTTTGAATCACAAGTAATTGACGATCTCAATAATGTTGAGCAATTGGCTACAGAGGAAATCACATTATCATTTTATACTGAGCTAATAGAGAATGATCCCAATGACCCCATAAATTATTTTGAACGTGGCAAGATTCTGGCCAATGATTTTGGTGACCATCAAAGGGCAATTGAGGATTACTCCAGTTGCATTTTGTTGGACAAGACTTTCGGTGACGCCTATTTCTTTCGGAGCCTTTCCAGGGAAAAACTAAACGATATAACGGGTAGTATTGAAGATTATGACAAGGTTCTTTTTTATGAACCTCAAAATGTACGAGCATTGGGTAACAGGGCGATCATGAAACACCAGATTGGAGATTACATTGAAGCAATAACAGATTATTCTGAGACCATTTCCATTGATGAGAGCTATGTTGATGCTTACTATGGAAGGGCATTAAGCAAATCTTTCATTAGTGATACCCTTGGGGCACTTGAAGATTATAGTACTGTCATAGCGTTGGATAATCAGTATGTGAATGCTTTTATCAATAGAGCACTCATTAACATTGAATTAAATGAGACTGATAAGGCATTGGAGGATTACTTGACTGTAATAGGAATAGATGAGACTAATATAGATGGGTTATATGGTATGGGTTATACCTATTATAAAATGGATAGTCTCAACTCTTCAATGGAATATTATGAGAGATTGATACGTCGATACCCTGAAGAAACGGCAGCTTTTTATTCATTAGGTGTCATCACTCATGAGCGAATGGAGTATAAAAAAGCATATAGCTATTTGACTAAATCTATTTTTATGGATTCAACTTATGGAGATGCGTATTTGCAACGTGGATTAACCAGTTTAAATATGGGGGATACCATAAATGCTTGTCTGGATTGGGTCAATGCCAAAAAAATTGGAAACGAAGATGCGTCTGAATATCTGACTACCTATTGTAAAAATTGACTATCGACTTGAACAGTTGTTCCTTATGTTGCGTTTGAATTGAAAATGAAACTTACTATTCCAGTAAATATTAGGGCTAAAGCACTCAAAGAGATAAAACTCATAATCGAAAAGAAGGGCATTCCTGATGATTATGGTTTAAGAATTGGGATTAAGGGTGCTGGTTGTTCAGGAATGGGATTCCTTTTGGGCTTTGATAAGGAAAAAGACTCAGACGAAAGTTTTGAGGTAGAGGGGCTGAATGTTTTAATTGATAAGAGACATACGATGTACGTTGTTGGGTTGGAAATCGATTTCTATGACGGAGGAGATGCCAGAGGGTTTACATTTGTTAATCCCAATGCCGAATCGGATGAGTCAACATTGGAAAAAGAAATGAATTAGTATACTATTTGCAATACCCGGCTTGTGAAAAAGGTAATTATCATATTAACCATTCTAAGCATCACCAATAAGGTCTTTGCTATTACGGAAAAGCCGGATAGTACGCAAGCCTTGTTGCTTAATCTTCAAATTCAAATAGAGGCTAATCAAGCCTTGAATGATATGTACAATTTCAAATTTGATCGGGCGGAGATGCAATTTCGCTGGATTAAACAGAAATATGCATGGCATCCTTTACCGTACTTTCTTCTCGGTCTTAGTCAATGGTGGAAAATCGTACCGAATATTGACAATACAGAATACGACGGACTCTTTGAAGCTTATATGGACACTTCACTAGTTCTCTCAAAGAAATTATATGAAATAAATAAAGTGGAGGGAGCTTTTTTCCTGGCCGCTACCCATGGTTTTATAGCTCGACTTGAATCGGATCGTGGCAACAGTTGGCGGGCAGCAGTTTCAGGCAAAAATGCGCTTGCTTATGTAGATATTATCAGGGACAATGTTGACTTCAGCCCGGAGGTACTATTCGGGGATGCTATCATGAACTATTACACCGAATGGATTAGAGATAATTATCCCATTTTGAAACCGATTATGTGGATTTTTCCAAAAGGGGATATGGAAAAGGGAATGGAACAGTTGAGAGAGGTGTCCCGAAATGCATTTTATACCCGAGTTGAAGCACAGTATTACTTAGTTAAGATATTAGCGAATGAAGAAAATCGCTATGCAGAGGCCCTACCGCTGGTTCGGTATCTGAGGAAGACCTATCCGGATAATGCATATTTCCATCGATTTTATGCCAGTGTACTTTATCGTATGGGAAAGTACAATGAACTAGGCAAAGAGTCTGCGGAGCTGTTAGTGAAGCTTGATAGTGGTATGGCCGGTTATGAAGGTCAAAGCGGCCGATATGCTGCTTATTATTTAGGGAAAGTAAATCACGCTAAAGGGAATATTGATGAGGCGAAGAAACACTACAATTTGGCCATTAAATTCGCAAAGAGCACCGACGACGAGTCATCCTGGTACTCTGTTTTGTCAAATCTTGAGCTGGGGAAATTTTATTCCACAGAAGATAAAGAATTAGCCGAAATGCACTTACGAGAGGTCATAAAACACGGGAAAGGGAAAAAGAAACATCAAAAAATGGCCAAGGAGCAAATACGTGCTTTAAAGAAAATTAAGATCCCCGGGTCAAAGACCGCAAGCCAATCAGGGTAGCATTTTTGCTCCAATCTCTTTCAATAATTTACTGCAAACCATTCCAGTCACACCGTTAATGTCCCTATCAGGATTGTATTCCATAATATCTGCCCCAATAAGGTTCATATGCTGATTATTGATGAAATCGATCGCATCCCTGGTAGTCATGCCTCCTGGTTCATGATGCGAAATACCTGGAGCGTACGCCGGATCAAGTACATCTATATCAAATGACATGAATACAGGACCATCTATATTTAATTTTATGGAGGGCGACCAATCTTTCATTTGTATTATTTCTACACCGAATTTTTCCGCCTGTTCATTTTGGTGAGGTGTAAGTGTCCTGATGCCCACCTGAATGAGTCGGGCTGCCAATCCTTCTTCCATCACACGGGCAAAAGGGCAAGCGTGTGAAAATTTATTGCCCTCGAAATCATCATGAAGATCTGGATGTGCATCAAAATGTAAAACGGTCAATTGAGGAAATGATTTTGAGTGAGCTTTTATAGTTCCATAGGACAGCGAGTGATCACCGCCCAGTGCTATAACTCTGGCCCCTTTATCTATCAAGTCTTCAATCGGAGCCACTACATCACGGGGATGAGAAATAGGCGTAACGTTTCCGACATCTTTTAAAACACCAGATTGACCTAAATCTATTCCTGATTCAGCACAGAAGTTCATCGCCCCACAATGAAGATACTTTCTTATCTCATCAGGCGCCTTGGCGGG
>JAJCYL010000394.1 GCA_029262955.1 Cytophagales bacterium
ATACGTGTAATATAGGTGGGTTCTGTCCAGGTGCCTTTGTTGACAAATGTTGAATACATTCCGACCATTTCATAAAGAGAGACATCTCCACCAGCCCCTAGACATAATGCATTTACCGCTTGTAATTCGCTTTCGATTCCAAGGAGTTTCGCTTGATTTACCACCCTTTGTGGTGTCATTTTTTTGATCAGCCATGCTGTAATTGAATTCACTGATCTGGCCATTGCTTGCCGAAGCGTCATGCGTTCTCCTGTATATCTGCCATTGGAGTTTTGAGGAAACCAAGCATTTTCATCTCCGGGTTGTTTAAAAGAAATCGCAACATCCGTCACCGGGAAACAGGGCGAAAATCCATCTGCTATTGCGGTCGAATAAACTACTGGTTTGAATGTAGACCCTGGTTGTCTTTTACTCGTAACGTGATCATATTTGAAGTATTTGTGGTCAATTCCTCCCACCCACGCTTTTATTTCGCCAGTATGAGGATTCATTGCCATAAACCCAGCCTGGAGAAATTGGTAATAATATGCCAACGAATCATAAGAGCTAAAAACCGTATCTCTTTCACCCTTCCATGAAAATACCGTCATGGATTTTGGTTTCTTAAGGAAATACTCAAGTGAGTCATCCTTCTCACCATATTTGGCTGCTAAGTACTTATAGTAATCCGTTTTTTTAATACGATTTTCTAAAAACCCTTCGATTTCATAGCCGGCCTCATCAATCCAGGGGTTAGCGCCTTCTAAGTGATTGTCAAATATTTGTTGCAAGGTATCCATGTGCTCTTTTACCGCTTGCTCTGCATACACCTGCATTCGACTGTCAATTGTCGTATAGATTCTAAGACCATCGTCAAACAAGTCATAACCGTTTTCTTTCGCCCAGGACACCAACCTGTTTCTGGCAACAGTTCTGAAGTAGGTTGCAAGACCCATATTTTGGTTTTCTACTCGATATTGTAGTGAAAGGGGCTTTGCAGTAAGTGAATCATGTGCGAGTTGATCAATTTTATTGTACCTCAATAATTTATGTAAAACTTCCGTTCTTTTATTTAAGGCATTATCTGGATTTAATATAGGGCTGTATCGGGTAGGAGCATTGACCATTCCAACTAAAAGTGATGACTCCAGGTAACCCAGTTCTGAAGGTTGTTTGTTAAAAAATGTAGACGCAGCCGATTGAATGCCATAGGTATTACTACCAAATTCAGCCGTATTCAAGTACATAGTTAAGATCTCTTCTTTTGTGTATGAAATCTCTAATTGAACTGCTACTATCCACTCTTTCAATTTAATAATTCCAAGCCCTAAAAAGGGGACATTACTCAATAATCCATCATTGAGCTCTGATCTTGTTTGAAATAGAATTTTCGCGAGTTGCTGTGATAAGGTACTTCCTCCTCCAGCTTCACGTTGGAGAATAATGGAATACACTAAGACCCGCCCGAGTCCGCGAAGGTCTATTCCAGAGTGTCTAAAAAATCTAATGTCCTCTGTAGCTATGAGTGTATTCACAAGTTCAGGGGACAGTTCCTGATAACTTACGGGTGTACGATTAAACCTGAAATAACGACCTAACACTTCTCCATCTGAAGAATAGAGAATGGAAGATAAATCCGGGTCCGGATTCTCCAGTCTCTTGAGGCTCGGAAGTCCGCCATAAAGCCCAAAAGCGTTGATCTTGATTGAATATATAAACGACGGTACTGCTACTAAAATTAGTATAAAGACTATCCATAGTATTCTTATGGTTCTCACATTCATATTTATCCTCTAATAATTATCAACAAAGAACTTGATATAGGAGTCAAGTTCCTTGGTCTCATAAAATATTTTGAAATTATCTTTCGTGATCACAAAGGTCGAAAATTCAGTGGTCGGGAATTTTTCCTCGATTCCACTTTCTTTAAAACCACTATAAAACTCCATTGCTTCATCTTTGGTTGCAAATTCATTGACCATAACGATAGAGTTGTCGACGTCCAAAATGAGATTAGCGGTGGTCAATCGTTTTTTTGGAAAATCCCGCTTGTAAAATCTTTGAACTTGTCCGGGAAGTTCTTCCGCCAAAGCTTTGTCAGCTTTATAAACTAAGACAAAGAAGTGCTCCTGGTCGTAATATTTGATGAATTTAGCTTTCGAACTGTTAAAAAGGTTGACCTGATACTCCTCTGTCGTTTTAACCAGATTTTGTGCAAATGGTAGCAGTTCACTTTCGGTATATGAGCTAATAAAGTTGTTGAGCTCATACTGATATTTATAGACATCTTCGGTGTGACCCATTACAATAATTTCGAGCAACTTAAGATTGTCACTAAAATCATTTTCAGGATGCTCCTGTAAAGCATTCCGAAGAAGTCTGAGTGCATCTCCATAATTCCCTGCTTCTTGAAACTCGTAGGCCTGTTTGTAAATTTTTTCAAGTTTGGCTGTTGCCGCTTGATCCTCGACACGGAAGTTGGGATTGATTATTATTTTGGCAAAATCAGATCTGGGAAACTCATTTAGTAGTGCATTCTTAAAATACTCCGAACGGTCGTTACCCTGCTCTTTATGGAGTAGATAAAGCTGGTACATCACTTCAGGTTTATAGGCTGTCTCCGGAAATCTCGAGAGCATGGTTTCAAACGTGTTGATGGCGTTTTCCTTTTCTTCAAGATCAAAATCGTATATGTTACCAAGTCTGAAATGCGCTTCTTCAATCTTAAAAAGTGCTGCCTGAACGTCATCCTCATTCTTTGGGACCGCTGACACTAGTGCGGCTCGATCGAATATGAGCTCATCACCTTGATTTTCGGAGGTATTTTCAGAAGCAATTAGCTCAGTGGGATCTACTTGTGCGCTGTTTGGGTCAGTGATGTTCTGCTCCTTATCAGACCTTCTCCAGTTGTCTTCAAGAGGTCGTCCTCCCCATCTGCGAGTAAATTCGGTTTTGCCCTGGCTTATAGCAGACATATTATAGAAATACCAGGTACTCCCACTCAAATTAGTATTTATCTGAGTTGTGTTAGTGTCAAATACCGTACTTCTCCTATTAACTGACCGATTATTTTTCTTTCGTTTTTTGTCATCTTCTTCTTTTTCCAACAGTTTTTGAGCTATATAAGCATCCACATATTTACCGAGGGCGGCTGTATCTAAATTGGACAATACGATTAAGCTATCTTGCTCTCTGATTATGTTGAGTTGGGTTACGAAATCCGCCAGGATTTTTTGACGATCAGCAATTTCTTCATAAGAGGGTTCGTCTTTAGGTAGTACACTAACTACGCTGTCATAATAACTTTTAGCTAGTTCGTAATTTTTGAGATCGTTATAGTAGATCTCCCCAAGTCTTAAATAGGAATAACCCATTTGTCTTTGATTATTACTGATCCGTAGAGACTTATTGTAGTTAGTAATTGCTTCATCAATGTTACTCTGCTTCAATTCAAAGTTGGCTATTTCGTAATAGATCTTGTCTTTGAATTCTTCATTTTTTCTGTCTCTAAGTAGTTTTTTGAAATATTTCCTTACCTGTTTGAGGTCGCTGGAGTTGGATAATTCTGTAACCTGGGCAATATTTAATTTAGCATAGAAAGAAAGATCAAAATTGGGGTTACTCTTGAGACAGTTTCTATAACTCGAATAGGCTTGCGCATCAAAGCCAATGGCCTGGTAAACCTGACCGATAATATAATACAACCTGGATCGCTCCTCATTGGTGGTCAATAATGGTACTGCTTCGGATAAATTTTGTACCATCTGATTATAATCCTCACGTTTTTGGAACAAATACGCTCGTGTGATGTAAAGATTCTTGGAATTGGTCTTGTTAAGTTTTTCTTTCTTCAAAAAATCTGAAACAGCTTCTGCATTTTGATATTCCAAAGCATCCACGAAAGTCTTCATTAATTCAACCAGTGCCTCGTGTCGGGCATCTTCATCTTCACTTTTCTTGTTGACATATTTGAAGGTTTCAATGGCATTCACATAATCCAGATCATAATAACGAGCCTTCCCCACTAATATGTAACTGTCATCAGCCCAATCGCTTCCGGGATGCCGTTGTATAGCTATAGAAGCCTTTTTTACGCAATCTTCTATCTGATTTTTGACAGCAATTGAAGCAGTGGAGTCAAATTGAGGATAAAGGTCTAGTATCCGATCATAATTGACATTAACCGAATTGTATATGCTCTCCTCTATCTCGTTCATACGTTCTCGCGCATAGAAATAAGCATTGTAGTGGGCAGTTGTATTATGATACGCATTACTAACCACCCCTGTACTTTCAGGAGCACATGAATTGAGCAATGAAATTGCAATTAAGGAATAGATATATACCCTTAGCACAGTCGCGGAAATCTACCGTAGTATAACGGTAAAGTTAGCCAAATCATACAATGGATTTTAGCGGCGGAAGATAAATGTATATTTTTGTAAACTTAAATTCACACCCATTGAAAGTAAGGAAAACTCTTTCCTCGTGGCTTACTACCAAATACCTCATGATTATTCGTAATGAGGAGAATTTCGCAGAAAAAACGACTATTACTTTTAACTATGGGAGATTATTAAGTTTAACCCTATTCTTTGTGGTGCTGCTCTTTGGAATATCCTTCCTAATGGCTACTACGGTATTAAAACAGTGGTTTGACCCAAGACATGCACAACTTGAGACTAATAGGCATCTTATGAACCTATCCATTACCGTTGATTCCTTAATGGATGAGGTTGATCGAAAGGAAATGTTCATCGCGAATTTCCAGCGAGTTGTCGCTGGAGAGGACAGTGCAGTTGCAAGTTTTGAAGATCGGCTGATCACTGCAGGTCAGAATTCGAATTTTTCTGCTTCCAATGATGAAGAACTGGCACCGGTAGATTCCATGTTTAGAAGGGAATTCGAAACATCTGGTCTAGAATTGCTAACCATAAGTTCGAGCGATAACAATTTGCAGGAAATATTCCTTTTTTCCCCTATTGAGGGCATTATTTCAGACAAATTCAATGCGCGTGCCGAGCACTTTGGAATCGACGTGGTTTCAAAGAAGAATGAACCAGTTAAAAGTATTGCAGACGGAACCGTTTTGATGGCTTCCTGGACACAGGATGCCGGATATGTAATGGCGATTCAGCATCAAAGCAATCTCATTTCCATATATAAGCATAATTCTGACTTGTTAAAAGAAGTCGGTAACTTTGTTAGCGCTGGCGAGATCATTTCTATAATTGGGAATACTGGAGAATTGACCTCGGGGCCACATTTACATTTTGAATTATGGTATAACGGCAATGCTGTTGATCCAGAAGAATTTGTAACTTTCTGATATTGATTATAACTTTTAGCACTCAAAGAAGAATTCAGACATGAAGTTTAACAACCGCGATCAAAAGATAGAAGAAGAATTGAGTAATGCCAGGAACATTATTGGTAAGGGAACTACACTCAATGGGGATTTAGAAACCTTCGGGAATATCCGTCTGGAAGGGAAAATGATAGGTAATTTGAAAACTAAATCCAAGCTAATAGTTGGTCACTCATCCGAAATTGAAGGAAATGTCACTGCCCAAAATGCAGATGTTGAGGGCCAAATTACCGGTAATATTGAAGTGTCAGAGATTTTAACTCTCAAAGGCAGCGCTGTCATCAACGGAGATATTTCAACGAATAAATTGGTTGTCGAAACAGGTGCTGTATTTAATGGTGGTTGCAAAATGGGAGTCAATATGAAAGAAATCAAAATTGGAGGAAACCGCTCAGGAGAAGAACCCGTCATCCTCACAGCGCAATCATAAGCCAGATAAGGGTAACGACTTTGTCAGATTTACCGGTCTGGCCTTCGAATTACTAGGAATTCTGGTAGTTGGTATTGGAGCGGGTTATTGGCTCGATGACTACTTTCAAAACGAGATTCCTTTTCTTACTTTAAGTTTTTCCTTTTTATCCCTTGTAGGTGTCATGGTCTACCTTTGGAAAAAATTACCAAAAGAATAA
>JAJCYL010000395.1 GCA_029262955.1 Cytophagales bacterium
GAATCTCCAAGCTTACAGTAGTTCTGGAGGACCTCGGAAGTTCCGTTAACAACTAAACCGTCATTCAGAAGGAATGCCAGATACTTTCCATTTAATTGATAGTCATGACTGAAGAATCTGTTTCCAATACTCGTTTCTACAATATTCACACCTATGCTTCGACAGGCCTGCCTGCCCCTCCTTTACGGCGGGCAAACGGCAAGGCAGGCTCAGCATGACAAACATTTATTGATATTTCAATCAAGCATTCGTGTGACTTGTGCCTGCGTAATAAATAGGAATTTGTATAAGATCAGAGTACCTCCGCACACCCTGCCGATAGCTATCGGCATCCCCGAGCTGGCGCAAGTCTTCCAGCCAGGTCTTTAGTGTAGGAGTGACTTGTGCCTGCGTAATAAATAGGATTTTGTATAAGATCAGGGTACCTCCTCACACCCTGCCGATAGCTATCGGCATCCCTAAAGCCTGCCTAAGGCAGCCAAACCGTCATTCAGAAGGAATTGTACACTCGTTCTAATTAATTGAAATGGTCATGACTGAAGAATCTGCTCAGGGAAGGCGTACTATGGCTTGAAGCCATAGTATGCCTCTCTCTTCCCGCTATTTGCTGCTCTTCGCCAAAAAATCCTCCGCCATCAACCTCAACCCTTCTTCAGTTGCTACCAATTGTTCATACCCCTCCGGATGACTGGCACCAGTACTGTTTACCACCAGATTACCAAATAACCGATGATAAATTCCAGGTTTAACCAATTTCAACGCAGTCCTCAAAATGACCGGAATGGCAATAATCCGCTTGCCCGGATTAATGACGTCTCTCAAACATTCAACCAAAGCGGTAGTAGAAACAGGCGGATCATCTTTAGGCATGAAAATACCGCTTGAGTTTTGCTCAATGATTTTTATAATGAAATGCAACAGATTATCTCGATAAATCATGCTGCGCTGATTCACAATGCCACCAAAAGGCAATGGTCCTTTGCCGGCAATTAAGGCCATCAATTTTTGCAAATTACCTTTCACGCCCGGTCCGTAAACCAAAGGTGGCCGAATGATGGCCACAGTAAACTCTTCATCGGACATGCTCAGCAATGCCTGTTCAGCCTCCAATTTACTTTGACCGTAAGGTTCCATTGGTTTGCATTCAGATTGGATGGACAACTCACTTTGCAGAGGATCTTCCCCAAAAACCTTGATGGTACTCAAAAACACAAAATGCCTCACCCCTCCGTCTTTGGCACAAGTGGCCAACTGAACACTCAAATCCCGGTTAACCTCAAAATAAAGCTGTGGATCAGTCTTTTCCATTCTATGGGCAATACCTGCAAAATGAACGACTGTCTTGATTTCTGTCCAATCAATTTCGGTAGGCTGAGTTTGTTGTAAGGAGACTGATTGTACCAGCCATCCATCATTCATTTTCATAAACCGGCTCCCTAAGAAACCAGTCGACCCCGTCACCAGAGTTTTACCTTTTTCGGCCATTATTAATATACTCAAATACTTTGGCAAAGTATTTCAAACTCACCTTAAACAGACTGGTATTAATTCCATTCTCCCTACAGCCACGCACGATTTCCTTGTTTAAGATGTAGCGTTTGTAAGGAGTCCCGTTACTTAGACCACCTGGGAGCATATCTACCATTAGGAGATCCAAGTATTTATAGGTGACTTTATTGGTATAAAGAAAACGTATCAACAACTCATAATCGGCAGCAATTTTATAATCCGGTTTGAAGTACCCATAATTCTCATACATCTCCCTTTTCACAAAAAACGATGGATGAGGAGGCATGTAGCCTCTTCCAAATTTCCCCGGATGCCAATGAGCAGAGGAATAGTAGCGCTGTGTCTTATTCCTGTTGTTGGGGGTTACAAAACGGATATCGCCAAAGACACTGTCAACCTTATGCTTTTCAAACCCTTCAACTACTTTTTCGATGATCGTGTCATCGTGATAAATATCGTCTGAGTGCAGGATACCGACCACTTCTCCGTTGGCAAACTTCAATCCCTTATTGAGGGCGTCATACATGCCTTTGTCCTGTTCAGAAATCACCTGAGCCACATGTTGAAAACTCTTCACTATATACAAAGTATCATCGGTGGAGGCGCCATCAATGATTATATGTTCGATGTCAGGATGTGTTTGGCCGGCCACACTTTCTAAGGTACCCCGGACGGTGGAGGTGCTGTTTTTTGTGACGGTGATGATGGAGATTTTCATTCTAAAACATCACCGTCATTCTGAGCGAAGTGAAGAATCTCGTTAATTTGTTGCATAATGCGTTCACCAATTTTACCGTCATGTCGAGCGCAGTGAGACATCCCATGAAAAAGAGCCTGATTTAACGGGATATCTCAGTCGCTTCTCTCCATCGATGTGACGATTAATTATAATTCGTAGTCAATGATTTAAACTCTCAATCGACAATAGAGAGACTCAAATTCCATCGCACCCCTGTCCCCTAAAGGGGCAACCCGGCACTAAGTCCTTGTGAGCGTTGGCTCCCTTTAGGGAATAAAAGGATGAGCATGGGTTCACATTCATAATAATTTACCGTCATGTCGAACGAAGCCTGCTCGAATGGTTCAGGCGTGTGAGACATCCCGTGAAGGCGAACTATAATTAACGGGATATCTCAAGCGATAATGACCATCTAAAGACTCAGTAATTTCCAAACACTTTACAGCGAAATCCATTGCCTTTTGCCAAACAAGTAATTTTTTAAAATTAAAGTCCGCAGTCATCTACTTTTACTCTAATCACCCATTGACCAACCTAATCACCCATTGACCGATTAACCTATTGACCTAACCACCTATCTGCCTAACCTTCACCTTCACCGCCGGATTCCCCTGATATATCCCATATGCCTCCATATCTTTTGTGGCAACTGAACCCACACTCAACAGACTATGAGAATAACAGGTTACCCCCGGAGTGACCATAGCCTTAGCCCCTATCCATACTCCATCCTCCAGGGTAATCGGCTTCACCATCAGGTCGAATGTACTCCTGCTGTAATCATGATTGCCCGTGAGCAGTAATGCGCCCTGGGAGATACAGGCATTGGCTCCAATCTTTATCATCCCCAAATTGTCTATCCAGACATTTTCGCCCAACCAGGCGTAATCTCCAACTTCAAGTAGCCAGGGATATTTGATATTTATGGAAGGTTTGATGTTCACTCCCTTCCCGACCTTAGCTCCGAAAATTCTCAGGAGAACGACCTTCAATCGCCTGAAAGGGAACAGTCCGTGATTAAAGAATAAATGATTGGTAAAGTGCCATAGAAATCTTTTGATCATCCCGCCTCCAGGCTTGTACCAGGAGTTGTTGTATTTGGATATGTCCGTTTTTGTCAAAATTTTAGCTTGCCGATATGGTATTAAAAAAGTAGATAAGTATTACCAAAAAGGATTTAACTTATCGGATTTGAGTAGGTACGGCTGCATTAGTAAATTATCAATTCATCTACAAATAATTTCCCTATCCTACCCCCATAAGGTCTTCCTTTTGGAATTGTTCCACGATATGCAGTTACCAACAAATACTGGGCATAATGACTCTCAAATTGTAGACTATAAGTAACAACTCCTGGCTTAAAAATAAAATCTTTTCGATCTATAAGCTTTGAGAATGAGGATCCATCAGTAGAAGTTAAAAGCTCTATATATCCTGCAGGATAAACAGAGTCACCTTCACTATCTGCACAATTTATACTGAACGAAGATATTTCTTTTTTCGAACCAAAGTTTAACAACAATTGCATATCCGTCTGTTCGAAACCCAACCATTGTCCATCCCAAAACATCTCTGAACCCTCTAATCCATTCAATAGTATATATTCCTTACTTTTCGTTTTGTGAATCCATCCTGTTTTTGTTATTAAATTGATCTTGCTGCCTAACCCTTTATGTATTCTTATTTTTTTTTCTAACAGTTTCCCAATTGGTTTATTATTGTTAAACACTTGTGCTTTGATAATCATATTATCAGATACCTTGATTGGTTTTGCAAACAATGGAGAATTTGCAAATAGGGGGGAACGAGTACTAGGTATACCTGCATCTGTAGTATAATTAATTTTGGCCTGTGATAGTTCTGTTGATAGCCTCAATTTCCACTCCTTGTTATTTCTATCCGTCATATTCATATCAATATTAAGATCATAAAACGACTTGTTTTTTATGATATCCATACCGAGAACTACAGGTGGATAAACCAATAAAGAATCGATAAATTCCCAGGTTGTAAACAAATGACCCAACATCCTTTCATCTTTAATTTGATAAGTATATTTAATTAATTCAGCAATGGCGTGTCGTTTTCTGAAACTTGTAGGTAATACTCTAAAACCACTTTCTATAAACATATTAGCCGTTGGATATTCTTTCTGGGGGTAATAGTGCCAATCACAAATAATAATATCCTTTGGAATTAAATTAATAGCATCCGATGTTCCATTAGTGGATGATTCAAAACTGCCTTGATTGTACTCATTAGTATCTATAAGCCGATCACCCCAGATGAACATTTCTAAACCACGCTTTTTAACAAAGTAATCATGGAATCTATTGATAGAATTCGCCAATACTTCTGCTGGGTTTTTACCGTAAGTATTGGGTGATTTGTCCGATCCAATTAAGAAGATTTCATCCATCCCAAGATGGATTCCATCTGCTTTAAAAGCATTGACGATTTCATCGATCATCGGAAAAATAGTCTCATATATAGCTGGGTTTGTCGGATCCCACTCCCGGCAATAGATTCCCTCATTATTTGGAAATTCGCCTGGTGTAATATCAAAATCAGGATAAGCCGTCAGCAATGGAAAAGTTTTATCCTTCCAGGACTGGTGACCGATAGTTTGAAATTCAGGTATAAGTCGAACACCATGCTGCTTACATATATCCACTATTCGAGTGGCGCTCTCGGATGTAATGTATTGATTAGCTCGCAGTTCTGGATGACTTTGAAAATCGAAATTGTAGTTCACTTCCAATATTATGAGATTAACTCCCATCTTTGCCAAAGATGGGATCTGGTCGGAAAGCTTCTCTAACCTTTCATCTGTATGGTAACCCATCAAATGAATTCCATGAATCTCTCCAAACTTGTTCAACTGTTCTTCCGGACCAGAACATTGATAACCTATCCAACAAAATATTAGCAAACCTGCAATGTGAACTTGACGGTTGATCATTTGTGATATTTTACTTGTCAACAAATCAGGCAATCATTTCATTACTAAATGTCAAAATCGACTCAGAAATCCGTTTATCGACAACACATCTCCTCAAACATCTCCAAATACCTCTCCTTCAAATTCGAACTCTCCATATACTCTTCAGCAACTTTTCTCGCTCCTTTC
>JAJCYL010000396.1 GCA_029262955.1 Cytophagales bacterium
AAATGCTTGGATTGCTATACTAGCTGTGTTTTCAGCGGGATCACGTGATAATTTACCCTCATCACCAGTAATATCAAGGATTCTAATGCCCGGATCTCCACTTATTGTCAATTGAATTTCATCCCCTGGTTTTTCTACAGCAAACCCAAGTACGTCAAATCCCACACAGGCATTTCCAACTGTAGCTGGCGCAAAAACTTTTATACTATCTGCCATTGGTGACTTTTAAATTTTCTGGCGACAAATAATTGCTAATACTGATTATTTCAGCAAAAACTCCTGCCGCCGTCACCTCCGCTCCAGCTCCAGGTCCCTTCACCACCAGGGGTCTTTCATCGTATCTATTTGTAGTAAACAATACAATATTGTCACTTACAAAGAGATTATAAAACGGATGCTCTGCTCCTACTTCTTCTAATTTAATAACGGCTTTACCAGCTCTCATTGAAGCAATGTATCTCAATACTTTCCCCTTGCTATTGGCCTCATGTTTGAGTTTTTCCAATTTACCGTCAATTCTTTCTAATTCACCAAAAAACTCTTCAACGCTTGGAGCTTTGAAACATGCAGCAGGTAATATTGGCTCTATTCTTACATCTTTTAATTCCAAATTATAGCCTGCCTCCCTCGACAGGATAAGGATTTTACGGGCCACATCCATTCCATTCAGATCGTCTCTTGGATCAGGTTCGGTGAGTCCTTTTTCTTTAGCTTCTCTGACAACTTCACTGAATTTTCTGTCTCCCGTAAAACTGTTAAAAATATAAGAGATAGTGCCTGAGAGAATTCCTTCAATCTCCAGGATCTCATCACCACTATTCTTAAGATCATTCATGGTAGTAATTATCGGCAAACCTGCCCCCACATTGGTTTCATAAAGGAATTTCACACCATGATCAAAAGCCGTCTTTTTGAGTTGATAGTATGCTTCCTGTGAACCCGAATTGGCCAATTTATTCGGGGTTACAATAGATATACTCGAACCCAATACACGCTCATAGTTATCTACAACTTCCTGACTCGAAGTGCAATCAACAAACACTGAGTTGGGCATATTTATCTTGATCATTTGATCAACGAAAGTTTGAAAGTTTAACCTTCGCCCAGGATAATCAATTTTATCCTTCCAGTTTTTCAGATCTATTCCCTCCTCGTTAAAGTGTTTGTGTCTCGAGT
Organism: Cytophagales bacterium; assembly: GCA_029262955.1. Lineage (GTDB taxonomy): Bacteria > Bacteroidota > Bacteroidia > Cytophagales > Cyclobacteriaceae > JAJCYL01. The sequence goes on from JAJCYL010000396.1 coordinate 1,177, forward strand.
TGACTATTCCCACCAGGTTGATATTGATATTCTGCTCTTTTCTAAGGTCTCCTATCTTCTCGCTTATTTGTCGCAGCAATGTGCTTCCGATCAGACCAACACCAGCCAAGAAAATATTCACCTGTTTCTGATTGGAAAGAAAAAACGCCTCATGAAGAACATTCAGTGCTTTAGTAAGATTTGAAAATCCAATTACTATTGAGAGATTCAGTTCCGATGAACCTTGAGCAATGGCCCGCACATTGATGCCGTTTCTACCGAGTGACGTAAACATTTTGGCGGCAATACCTGGAGTATTCCTCATGTTTTCACCAATAACTGCTAAAACAGACAAGTTGTCTTCAACTGCGACTTCTTCAATGTGGCCCCTACTAATTTCGAATTCAAATGAACTCCGAATCGCTTTTTTTGCAATGCTCGCCTGCTCTGGTTTAACAGCAAAAGTGATTGAGTGCTCCGATGATGCTTGCGTGATGAGAATGACATTAATGTCTTTGCTGGCCAAAGAACCAAAAAGACGGGAAGCCATTCCAGGCACACCGATCATTCCACTTCCGGAAACACTAATTAGAGAAACTTGTTCTATTGATGAAATTCCTTTCACAAGGAAATTGCCATCAATAGGATTTTCTGAAACCACTGTTCCTCCAAAATCAGGATTAAAAGTATTTCTGATCTTCAAAGGAATCTTCTTGGCAATGGCGGGTTGCAAAGTAGGAGGATAAATCACCTTTGCGCCAAAATGGGACATTTCCATTGCTTCATTAAAAGTCAGTGAAGGCAGAGAGTAGGCTGATTTAACTTTTCTTGGATCAGCAGTTAATACACCATCCACATCAGTCCATATCTCAATTTCTGAAGCGTCCAATGCAGCTCCAATAATTGCGGCAGTATAATCAGATCCTCCACGGCCCAAAGTGGTCGTTTGATTACTGACAGACCTTGCTAGAAAGCCAGTAACAATGGAGACTGTCTTTGTTTGTTTAAAGTACTCTTGAAGATTACTATTAGTAACTCTGAAATCAACTGAAGCATTACCAAACTGCTCGTCTGTTACTATCAACTCACGACTATCAACTGCTTTTGATTTAATCCCAATCGATATCAGATAAGCTGAAATTATTTGCGACGATAATCGTTCTCCGAAGCTTTGAATCAAATCCAACGTTCTATCAGACAACTCGTGAAGCAATGTTACACCGGTTAAGAGTGCTTCCAGGGTTTCAAATTCTGTTACGATGACATCGACCACATCATGACCCGGTCCAAGGAGCTTATAGGCAGTATCCAGATGTGCCTTTCTTAAGTTTATTAGTTCTGTCTTCCACTCCACATCACCCTTCATGGCTCTCTCTCCAAGCCTAATAAGCCGATTTGTCACACCGCTCATAGCAGAAACAACTACTATAATCGATTCCTTTTGAGAATGATATTTTCTTATGATGTCAGAAACTTTCCGAATATTCTCTGCTGACCCAACCGAGGTGCCTCCGAACTTTAAAACCTTCATTGTTATCAAAAAAATTGAGGCGGCAAAATTGAGGAATTAATAATAAAGACGGGAGTATCCAGTTAATTAATCTCGATCACTGCCTGATTATTAGTGAAGTCACCGATAATTGATTGATTTAATAAAATAATCCTAACCGCTTTAACGACGATATTTCGCAGGTGCCCACAAGAATCCGAATGCCTCACCATCTTCCTTTGTCCGCTTTTCATGGTGAACATAATGGGCATTCATAATTCTCTTGAGGTATCCTTTCCTGGGGTTGGTATTTAGCTTGATCCTTCGATGAACAAGGACATCGTGAAATAGAAAGTAAAAAATCCCGTAGGCCATCACACCAAAACCAAAGTAACGAAGTAGTTCTAACCCCTCAACATAATAGCCAGTCCATATTAGAGAAATACTTGGTATACTAAAGACTACAGCAAAGAGATCATTTCGCTCTAGTGCATGATCATGAAGTGTGTGGTGAGATTTATGCCATGACCATAAAACCCCGTGCATGACATACTTATGGGTTGCCCATGCGACCCATTCCATAAATAAGAAGGCTCCAATGATAATGGCAGTATTAATCAATAACTGAAACATCTTTAATAGGTCTCCAATTGTTTCTTCACATCTTCCATCAACCACATTGGGGTTGAGGTTGCTCCACAAATACCAATGGTGTCATTATTATCAAACCATTCTTTTTGAAGCTCATCCTTATTAGAAACAAAGAAAGACTCGGAATTGTTTTGCTTGCAGACATTATAAAGCACCTGGCCATTTGAGGATTTCGCACCGGCCACGAAGACTATTTTGTTATAGTTCTTAGCAAAATGTTTAAGGTCTTTATCTCGGTTTGAAACCTGACGGCATATCGTATCATTGAAGTTTACGGTAATTCCTTTGGTTTCAAGGTAATCTCTAACCTCATAGAGTTTATTCGTGCTCTTCGTAGTTTGACTATACAAAGTTATCTCCCTTGGCATGGAATCGGTATCCAATTCTTCCATTGCCTGAAAGACTACAGCTTTGTTGCTAGTCTGCGCTAACAAGCCATTAACTTCAGCATGACCATGTTTACCTAGAATATACATTGGGCCACCTTTATCGTAGGAATTTTTTATTCTATTTTGAAGTTTTAGTACGACTGGACAAGAAGCATCAATCAATTCAATGTTATTCCTCATCGCCAATTCATAGGTAGAAGCAGGTTCTCCATGAGCTCTGATTAAAACCTTTGCATCATGTATAGTCTCGAGATCATCATGATTGATAATTTTGAGACCCTTTTCCTCCAGTCTTTTTACTTCTTCACCATTGTGAACAATGTCACCCAGGCAATAAAGTTCACTATCCTCCGCTAATACGTCTTCCGCCATTTCTACAGCATAGACTACACCAAAACAGAATCCTGAATTGGCGTCTATTTCTACTTTCAATTTGAGATCTGCCATTGGATGCAAAATTATACTAAATCCTATTCAGTTGTTAGAATTAGGGTCTTAATCATGCGAATTTGGAGACACTTCTTTACTTCGCAATTTTTCATAAATTGTGATGTTCATTAGCAACAACAGTAGGGCATAAATCGAATCTTCTATGGGAATGGTTCCTATTCTGACAGACAGATTTTCGACATTATTGTACCACACTATTGGCTCATCTAAATAGGAGCCGGTAAGAAAACCGTTTACAATAAAAAATGGCAAAAGATGAACAAGGTATGCAACAAAAAACCTTCCCAGGTATGAACTCTTGAGGTAAAAGGCCTGAAAAACAAGGAACAATCCGGCAAGAAGAAAATTCCAAAATGTGTAGAGTTGTGAATGGAATATTCCAGCGGTGATTAATAAGAGGATACCCAATCCACCTGCTATCGTTTGTCCAAAGCGCCCTAAAATGTCTTTCTGGATGAAAAAATTAAGACAATCGTAAATGAAAATGCTTGAATACGGGATGATAATGAAAAATAGCCATTCCTCGATTGGCAGGTTGATTACGTTAAAACCTACCAAATATCTCTCATTAAACCCCCAAACTCCAAAATGCGTGAAGATGACATCCCAAATAATAAAAAATGCACCGGTTATTGATATAGCTTTAAATAAGCTTTTCCAGTTGGATATGTAGTTAACCTGAGGTTCAAAAGAGCGTAGTAAAGGAATGGCAAGTGTGCCAGCTAAAATGTAAAGATAAACGGGGTTCATTCTAAATTATCCTCATTCTATACTGTAGATAGGTGCGAAAGAGTAAGAGAATTTTCTTGAAGTTAGGTATTCTAATCCGCTCCGACAGCATACGGGTTGCCGGAACTCTTCTGATTTTTTCGAACAGATTTAAGTAATAGACGTAGGCCAGATAGACTCCGAGTTTTGCTCCTGACGGTAATTTTGCAATACCCTCCTTGGCTCTCTCAAAGTCTGATTCGATGTCCAATTCAATTTCTCGCTTATGGTCTGTTGTAAACTCCCGTACATTTACATTAGGAAAATAGGTTCTCCCCTGTTCATTGAAGTCGCTATTTACATCTCTTAGAAAATTTACTTTTTGAAAAGCTGCACCCAGATATCTGGCCGGCATTTCAAGTTTCTGATAAATTCCATCGTCCCCTTCAGAAAATACCCTTAAACACATAAGGCCAACAACCTCCGCGGAGCCATAGATATATTTCGAATAAGTGGCCTCACTGTATTCAATGTCATCAAGGTCCATTGCCATACTGTCAAGAAATGCATTAATTAAGTCGATTTGGATAGAAAACTGATGCACTACTTGCTGAAAAGAATTTAAGATTGGGTTTAAACTTATTTGATCATCCAATGCCCTGTAAGTGTCCTCTCTGAACCTTTTCAAAAGTTCATTTTTATCATAGTCATGAAACGTATCTACGATTTCATCCGCATAACGCACAAAACCATAAATGGCATAGATTGGATTTCTCAATCTGTTGTTGAACAATTTGATCCCTAACGAGAACGAGGTACTGTAATGCTGTGTGATAAGTTTACTGCATTTAACAGAAGTTGTGAAGAATAGATTTAGACTCATGCCAGTGCTTTCGCTAAGGTGATGGGAAACTGTTTTTTGACTTGTTGAGCAACAACTTGTCCCGAGATTATCGCCGGTGGAACCCCGGGTCCGGGAACAGTCAATTGTCCTGTATAAAATAAATTTTTAATTTTCTTGCTCCTCATAGATGGTTTGAGAATCGCTGTTTGTCTCAAAGTATTCGCAAGACCATAGGCATTGCCCTTGAAAGCATTGTAGTCCCGTACAAAATCATTTATACAGTAGCTTTTTTTGACTATAACATGTTTGGCTATAGATTGTTTGGTTAGTCTTTCAAGCCTATCCATGACCAACTGATAATACTTCTGCCTGATCTCATCATTATCTTCCAAACCTGGGGCAATGGGAATTAATATCAATAGGTTCTCACATCCTTCGGGAGAAACTTCCGCATCTGTTTGTGAGGTTACTGAAACATAAAATAGTGGTTTGGAAGGCCATTGAGGGTTTTCATAAATCTCACTGCCATGTATGCCGAAGTCCTCATCAAAGAAGAGATTATGATGCAAGAGATGTTTGAGTTTCTTATTAATGCCTAAATAAAAAATTAATGACGATGGAGCCATCTCTCTTTTATCCCAATATTTCTTCGTGTATTTCCGATAAGGAGCAGCGATTAATTTTTGCTCAATGTGGTGGTAATCAGCTCCACCTATGACGATATCCGCTGTGTGAATCTCATTGTTGGTAACCACCTTTGAGGCTATGCCATTGTCGACATCTATTTTTACAACATTCTGATTGAACTTGAAAGTCACACCTTTTTCATAGGCCAATGACACCAAACCCTCAACAATTTTATGCATTCCTCCTTCGGGGTACCATGTGCCTAATTTTATATCCGCATAATTCATTAAGCTGTATAGAGCGGGAGTTTTTGCAGGCAAAGCACCTAAAAACAACACTGGAAATTCTAAGAGTTGAATTATGCGATCATTCTTGAAATATTTCCTAATGTGCT